>CAYVTA010000061.1:0-13083 GCA_964454355.1 uncultured Eubacteriales bacterium
TTACCCGATTTATAATGGTTTAAAAGGCGAAGCCTTTTCCACACTTATTACTTTTCACTATTACTTCTTACTTCAAACAATAATTTATCGTAGATAAATTATTATTTAGGTGTGAATTTATGAAAAATACTAATCCTCTTTTATATATGGAAAACATTTGCAAGACGTTTCCGGGCGTGAAGGCGTTGGATAATGTATCTTTGACTGTTCGAGCAGGAACGGTACACGCCCTTATGGGGGAGAACGGTGCGGGAAAATCAACTTTGATGAAATGTCTTTTTGGTGTTTACGGAAAAGATTCCGGCAAAATTTATCTTGACGGCAGAGAGGTCGATTTTAAAAGCTCAACAGAAGCTCTGAAAAACGGTGTTGCAATGGTTCATCAGGAGCTAAATCAGGCTCTTAAGCTTAACGTTATGGATAATATGTGGCTGGGAAGATTTCCAACCGTGAGTAAATATATTCCTCTTACAAGCGAAAAGAAAATGTATGATGAGACAATGCGGATTTTTAAGGAATTGGGCATAAATATCAATCCTAAAACGGTAATGAGTGAGATGTCCGTTTCTCAAAGACAGATGGCAGAAATTGCAAAGGCCGTTTCTTACAATTCCCGAATAATTGTTTTTGATGAACCTACATCGTCACTTAATCATGAAGAAGCCGAGCATCTTTTCCGCATTATAAATATGCTGCGTGACAGAGGCTGCGGAATTATTTACATTTCTCACAAAATGGAAGAGATAATGAGAATTTCCGATGAAGTGACTATTATGCGAGACGGAAAATGGATTGCAACAAAGAACGCTAAAGACATTACAATTGATGAAATTATCCGTCTTATGGTCGGAAGAGAGCTGACTAACAGATATCCTCCGAAAAATAATGAAATCGGTGAGGTTTTGTTGGAAGTTAAAAACCTGACAGCAGAATATGTGAAGCTCTATGACGTTTCCTTTCAGGCTCGAAAAGGTGAGATACTTGGTGTAGCCGGACTTGACGGATCGGGCAGAACTGAATTGCTTGAAAATCTTTTCGGGCTTTCCACAAGACGGTCAGGTGAAATTTATTTGGCGGGGAAGAAAATCAAAAACAGAACGCCCGGCGAATCTATTAAGAACGGCTTTGCACTGCTGACGGAGGAGCGAAGAGCAACCGGAATTTTCGGAATCCTTGATATAAAAGAGAATGTTTCCATATCGAGTCTCTCAAAACATCGTACAGGGCCTATAATCAGTGCAAGAAAGGTTAAAAAAAGCACTCAATGGGCAATTGATGCGATGCGAATAAAAACTCCTTCTCATGAAACAAAAATACGAACACTTTCAGGCGGCAATCAGCAGAAGGTTATTCTCGGCAGATGGCTTCTGACAGAACCAACCGTTCTTCTTCTCGATGAGCCCACAAGAGGTATTGATGTGGGTGCAAAATATGAAATTTATCAGCTTATTCTCTCCCTTGCTCAAGAAGGAAAGGCCGTTATAATGGTTTCTTCTGAAATGCCTGAGCTTTTAGGTGTTTGCGACAGAATTCTTGTTATGTCAGGCGGCAGATTGGCAGGTCAGGTTGATGTAAATAACACTACTCAAGAAGAAATAATGGCTTTAGCGGCTAAATACGTATAGGAGGCTTATTATGGGTACAAAATCAGAGCAGAGCGGAGGTCTGAGCGGTCGGCTCAGGGAGTTTAAAACACTGTCTCGTCATGACAGAATACGCCGTGTGAGCGATGCATTTTTTAACAACGCAATGTACATTCTTATTTTTATTGCGATTGTTTTTATCACCATTAAAGAGCCTTCATTTTTAGCATTGTCTTCAATTGTGAATATCATTTCCCTTACTGCTGCAAAACTGCCCATTGCTCTCGGCATCGGCGGCTGTATAGTACTTGCAGGTACTGATATATCTGCCGGCAGAAGTGTAGGACTTACAGCGTGCATTGCAGCTTCGCTTTTGCAGGTGGTAGGCTATGCCAACAAGATGTTTCCTAATCTTAATGTAATGCCTTTGTGGCTTGTTTTTCTTATTGTTATAGGTGTAGGTGCTGTAATCGGCTTTGTAAATGGTTTTTTTGTGGCAAAATTTAAGCTTCATCCGTTTATTGTAACTCTTTCCACACAGCTTATTGTTTTCGGAGCTATTCTTATGTATCTCATGATAGGTACAAATAACGGTCAGGCAATTTCCGGTCTTGACAGTTCGTATACTGAGTTTGTTAAGGGGACACTATTTTCAATCGGCACTGTTGCTGTACCTAGGTATGTGCTTTATACTGTTATTCTTACGGCGATCATGTGGATTATATGGAACAAAACAAAATTCGGAAAAAATATGTTTGCCGTAGGCTCAAATGAAGAAGCTGCAAATGTGTCCGGAGTTAATGTTTTTTGGACAATTGTATTTGTTTTTGTTTTGGCAGGTGTAATGTACGGCATCACAGGCTTTATTGAAGGGGCAAGAATTGCTTCCTGCTCTGCAAATACGGGACTTAACTATGAAAGCGATGCAATTGCGGCCTGTGTTATCGGTGGAGTGTCGTTTGTAGGCGGTACAGGCAAAATCAGCGGTATTGTTATCGGTGTTTTACTGTTGCAGATAATTTTTGCAGGACTTACTTTCCTTTCTGTTTCTGCAAATATGCTTTATATTATTAAAGGTTTGATCATTCTTGTTGCTTGTGCAATTGATATGAGAAAATATCTTGCCAGAAAATAATGTTTGCTGTTATTTAGTTTTTTAAATAGTTTGCAGGAGGGCAATCGAATGAATAATAACAAAAACAACGGCGGTCTTTATTCAAAAGTTAAAATGAGTGTAAAAACTGCAGATATTATAATATTGATAGGAATTGCGGCGTTGGTTTTATGTACGGTGTTTGCAATTAAATAGTGCAGAGGAAATTGAATAACGAAAAAGCAGCTTGCATCATAATTAATGCAAACTGCTTTAAATTTTTTGTGTTTGATATTTCTATTGTATACTTCTTAATGAAACTGTGCCGTCTTCAGCAATGTCGTATGTATAAATATATTCCGATGCGATAATCTTTTCAAAGCCGTCATATTTTACATATCTGAATGTAATGGAAACTGTACCGCTGCGAATTGATATGAATGTAAAGGTTTGTGTTCCGCCGCCTTTGCCTTTGAGGATTGAACCGGAGTCTGAAGTGTAATTAGTTTCAGTAAGAGTCAAATATCCGATTTTATCCATTGAATATTCCCACGTATATCCTGAAGCAGGATTGGTATACAGCTCCACAGAGGTTTCTTTTGTGCTTGTATCTAAATTAAGCGAACTCAGCAAAGCTACGAAAACCATAAAAATACTTAACAGTACGTTAAAAATTGCTGTCACAGCTCTGCCTCCTTCTGTAATTATATTGAAATTATAGCAAAATGTTTTTAGTTTGTCAATTTTTTTGTAAAAAATAATTCAAAGATTGTTCACTTTTTTATTCTAAAAAAATATCAAAATAAAAAAATCGTGAAAAATTGTATATATTACTTTACTTTTATGTGCAAAATGTTATATAATATATACTGAATATTCATATGGAGGATTTAATATGGAGAAGATAAAAAGGTTGAGGTATGGAAAACAGCTTGTTGCGGTGCTTCTTTGTGTCGTTATGCTCTTTTCTGTTTGCTGTCCTGCTTTTGCCATATCAGATGATATAGGTGACGTTACTTTTGCTACAATGTCGGGTATTTCATATGTTGCACCCGAAAACAGGGATAATTACAGCAGTGCATTTTTGCTTGATGCAAAGGCAAATGATTATCAGTATGAACAAATAGACGGCATACTTGACTCAGCTTTTGCCGCTTTAAAATCAAAGGTTGAGAATGAAGGTCTTAAATATCTTTTGCTCAATGGTGACCTTACATATAATGGTGAATACGCAAACCATGCCGCTCTTGTTGAAATGCTCGAGAAGCTGGAAGAGGAAACCGGTGTACAGGTTATCACCCTTGTCGGTGGCAAGGATGTGAACAATGCAAATTCATCTTCATTTAAAGACGGCGAGCGTAATTATATCACTCCCACATCAGCAAATCAGATAAAAACTCTGTATCAGAATCTGGGATATGATATTGCTGCAAACGTTTATTCCTCCTATAGTCAGACATCGGCAAATCTTTCCTATTCGGTAGAGCTTGACGGTAATTACAGGCTTATTGTTATTGACGCTACTTATTTTACTTATCAGAACGGTGCAACTACCGTTTCCGGTATGATTTCCGATGAACTTTTAGAATGGATAAAAACCGAATGCACAATCGCAAGATTTGCCGGTCAGGAAATTATCGGTATGTGTTACTGGGATATCACCGGTGAATCATTATTCGATTCCTCAGGTTTACTCACCAATGCAGATACAATTACAGAAATTCTTGCAAATGCAGGAATGGACTACATTTTCACCGCAGGCAGCGGGAAAAATGATATATCTGAAATTGTTTCCGATGAAGGAAATGTCATTTATGATATCATGACTGCTCCTCTTGTCAGCTTTCCAAATACGTTCAGAGTTTCTTCATTCTCCGGCGGCGAAGGCACTTTTGTGCTCGTAGATGCGGACGAGGTTCAGCCTATTGTTTCAAGAACAGGCGAAGAGTATGAGCAGCCCTATCGTGAAACTGCATCTCTGAAAATTCAGTATGCGGACTATGATCTTGCAAGATATTTTACAAATATAATATCGAACTATCTTAACTCAACACTCATTCCCGGTGTTCAGACTGCAGGTTCTCTTGAATCTTTTGTAAGTACTTATTACGGTATATCGCTGACTGATGCTATCAATGAAGCAATCGGCGGCGGACTTAACCTGTTTGGAATTATAGTTTTCTTTGATGCTCAAAACATTATGAATATGCTTGAAGATATGTTTTCGCAGGCACAGACAGGTATTCTCAGCGATGCCGATGCACTTTCTGACATGATTTATACAAGACTTTCAACTCTGTTTAATACCAATATTTCTTCTGTATCATGTACTTCATTTATTGATACTTATGGTTTCGGTAACGAGAGTACAGGTGGTTCAATCAATAATTTCCTTCTTTCTTTGATTATATACTCTGTATACGGCAATGAAGATTCTGAAAATGATAAATTTATAAAAAATGTTATTTATAATCTTCAGCAGGGTGATCTTGTTGAGTTTATTGCGAATCGTATCGGTGATATCCTGATCGAAGATTTCCTTTTTGGTGATATTCTTTCAACAATTGAATTAAAGCCTACATATCTTCTCTTTATTGATGATGCTGAGGGCTCAATTGGTTATTATATTCAGGTAGGTTTTAAAGCATATATTGCTCTTCACGGTGAGAGTGCAAGTGTAACAGGTGCATTGAACAGTATTCTTGCAGACGGTCTTCTGGACAGTTACGTCGAAGGCGAGTCCGTCGGAGAGGTAATTGACAATATCGTTGATTACTATTATGCCGATGAAAAAGGTGTCAGCACAGGTGAACAGCTTGCTGATATCATAACAAGCTATGTCAGTGATACCGATCCGCAGTTTAAGGGTGACTTTGATGTTACATATGACGCTGACAAGGTTCTGTATGCAGTTGCAACAAAGAAAAATTACAGACTTCCCTCAATGATTACAATTACTCCCGGCAACGATACTTCTACAGAAGCCTATGTAACATGGTACACAAAGGGAAGCATTACAGGCTCGGATATAGAGATTTATTCCGATAAAAACAGCACTTTCTACGGCAATCACTTTATAGGGGTTGACGGCGTTTCTGTTGTGACCGAAACAGAAGAGATCAAGAGAACTTACTATATGCTTGATCTTGGCTTTATGTCTTTGGGTGAAACAACAGTACATCTTTCCAAACACACTATGAAGATCACCGGACTTGAAGCAGGATGCACATATTTCTTCAGAGTAGGTGACAGCTCAAAGGGCTGGTGGAGTGATACTGCAAGCGTAACAACAGATGAAGCAAGCAATACATTCTCATTTGTTCACATTTCTGACACTATAGGTTCCACTCAGGAAGATTTTAATGTTGCAAATGAAGTTCTTGCAGCGGCAATGTCTTCCCAGCTCTATGCAGATGCAGATTTCATTCTTCATACCGGTAATTATGTTGATGATACAGCTGATCTTAATAAATGGCAGATGTTCCTTGACGGAGCATCAACCAGATTGCTGTCAACATACATCGTTCCCGTGGCAGGCAGTACGGATTCTGTCGATTCTGTTAAAAATAACTTTGCCGTAGGTTCTCTTTTGGGAGATTCGGACAAAACAGGTGTTTATTATTCTTTTGATTATGCAAATACTCATGTTGTAATTCTGGATTCTAATGATTTGACTGACGATGGTACTTTGAGCGATACTCAACGTGAGTGGCTTGCTCAGGATATGGAAGAATGCACTGCAACATGGAAGATATTTGCAATTTACAGCCCTGTTTATACAAACGGAGCTTCTTCTCAGGATGATAACTACTCGGCTTATATGGCAGACATATCATCTCTTGCCGACACATACAATATTGATCTTGTTCTTACGGGAAATGATGGTGTTTATTACAGAACTGACGGTATGTATGGCGGTGAAGTGACTGATACTCCTAAGGTTAGTCTTACTCATCCTGAAACAGGTGCATATTACAAAACCTTCACTGCTCCTACAGGTACGATTTATTCGGCATTAGGATCTTCCGGTGTTGAAGCTTATTCATCACATGATATTTATACTGTTTCAAGTCTGTTTACTCAGTCGGGTAAAACATTAAGTCCTGATAAACCTATGTTTACAGGTGTTGAGATAATTGAGGATACACTTTACCTTACAACATACATGCTTGATGCAGAATCAAACAAGATTACAAAGGTTGACAGCTTATCTGTAAAAAAAGGTGCGGATAATATAGGTGATGTCAACTTTGACGGTAAGGTTACCGCAGCTGATGCAAGAATCGTGTTAAGAGCTGCAGCACAGCTTGAGCTTCTTACCGAATCTCAGCAGATTATTGCAGATTCCGATTACAATGACAGTATAACGGCAGCCGATGCAAGAATCATACTGAGAATGGCTGCACAATTGGAGTAATGACTCTTGACAATTTTACGGTAAAATAATATAATACAACTGTATAAAATTTACAGAAGGTGAGCAAAATGAAAAAATCTTTCAGAAAAATACTTGCTATCGTGCTTTGCTTTACCCTTATCGGTTGTGCATCTGCTCCCGTAACATATGCTGCGTTTGAAGCCGGTGCGGTAACAAGTGACGGTGTAAGCACTTTTACAAAGGTACTTTACAATGCAATTGATAAAATCATTGATGTGGCTGTAGGTGCAATTAACAGCTTTATTCCCGATCCTGCTGATTGGGTGTCTGCTAAGGATTATGACGGTGCAGTTGCAATGGAAGGAACCGAAACATTCCTTGATGAGCCTGCAGAAGGAGCTCAGTGGTCCCTCGGTTATGCAAATGCGTCTATCCTTACAGGTAATGAGATGGACGGCAAGCATTTTGTCGGCGGTTCTCTTTCTTTCTCCAACAAAACCGTATCTTCAGTAATGGATGATCTTAAGGTAAGAACTGTTGCAATGAGTGATAACAGCGGCAGAGGTACTGTTGTATTTGCTGTTATTGATGCTTACGGTCTTGCTTTGCCGCAGGTAAACATTATCCGTGAACAGATGGCTGACTATTGCGAAGCAAACAACATTGTAAGCCTTAATATCGCAGTTATGCATCAGCATAGTGCTGTTGATACTCTTGGTATGAACGGAAGCATTATCAAGGCTCTCGGCAATTTCTTCACTGAAAATGATGTTAACGGTCTTAATGATGAATATATGAAGAATCTCCGTGCTGTTGTTGCGGCAAGTGTTGAAGCAGCTGTTGAAGATATGACCTCAGGTACTCTTTACTACGGTACTGCTGACTTCTCTGAATTTGTAACAGATAAGCGTGACCCTCAGGTTCTTGCAACAGAATTTGACCGTTTCCGTTTCGTTCCTGCTGACGGTTCTGAGGAAACATGGTTCACAACAAGTGCTATTCACTGTGTAGGTAACGGTGCAGGCGGAACAGACATTACAGGTGACTACCCCTACTACATGGAACAGTACATTAACGAAACATATGATGCAAACTTTATTATGATTCTCGGTGCAGAACAGGGTACATCACAGGATAAGTCCACTCTTGAAATACCCGAAGGTACAGAAACTCCCGAGGAGCTTACAATATACGGTGCTGCTCTTGCAGAGAGATTTGCTTCAATCAACAACGAAGTTGAAGTTGAGCCTGTTCTTAATATTAAGCATACAGCTGCAACATATGAAATCACAAATGAAATTCTTGTATTTGCAGCAAAAGCAGGTCTTCTTACAAACAGTGTTGTTGTCGCAGATGACCATTACGAGGTTGCTTCCGAAATAGGTTACATGGAAATCGGTACAGATATTGCTGTTATCCTTTGCCCCGGTGAGATTGCTGCAGAGCTTGTTTACGGCGGTTGCCTTGACGGTGACAGATCATGGACAGGTGAAGACTGGACATATGGCTGTATCGGTGATTTGACTGATAAGGAAACAGTTATCGTATTCGGTATCATCAATGACCAGATTGGTTACATTATCCCCAATAACGATTACATGGCACTTCTTGAACCCTCAAACAAGAGCCTTGAGCTTGTTTCAACAGGTAATGTTACAGCTTCTTCCATGGTTGAAGATTTTGCAGAGCTTATCGCAAGTGTAAAGTAAGATAAAATAAATTTAAGGTTCGATGTCTGTTGATATCGGACCTTTTACTTTTTGCAGAGCAATTGTTGCAAAAAAAAAGAATGTTGAATAAATCAGAAATATGTGTTATACTCTTATAAAATAAGTTAAATGAGAGGGTAATACAATGGCTAAAGATGCGACACTTGTAGTTATGGCGGCGGGTATGGGTAGCCGTTTCGGCGGTCTTAAGCAGATGGAACCCATTTCCGAGGACGGACGAGTTCTTCTTGATTTCTCCGTTTACGATGCAGTAAAAGCAGGTTTTACAAAAATTGTTTTTGTTATAAAAAACGCAATCGCCGATGATTTTATTTCTCTTGTAGGCAAGAGAATAGAAAAAATGGTTAAAGTTGAGTATGTTTATCAGGAGCTTGATAAGCTTCCTGAAGGTTTTTCCTGTCCCGAAGGAAGAGAGAAGCCATGGGGTACTTCCCATGCAATTCTTTGTTGCCGTGAAGTTATAAATGAGCCTTTTGCCGTTGTTAATGCTGATGATTATTACGGCAGAGGTGCATTTGAAAAAATATATAATGAGCTTGTTAAGGAGTCGGATGATTATTACATGGTCAGCTACCGTCTTAAAAACACTCTTACCGAGAACGGTTCTGTTGCAAGAGGCGTTTGTAATGTTGTTGACGGCAAGCTTGTAAGTGTAACTGAACGCACAAAAATAATTGACTGCAAGTTTACTGAAGATGACGGTGCAACATGGACTCAGCTTGATCCTGACACACTTGTTTCAATGAATCTCTGGGGATTCAGAACTGATATCTTTGATTATTTGGAAAAAGGCTTTATCAATTTCCTTAAGGAAAATATCAATGTTCCTAAGTCTGAATATTATCTTCCTCAAACTGTATCAGAGCTTATTGAAAGCGGAAAAAAGAATGTTACGGTGCTTACTGCCGAGGATAAATGGTACGGCGTTACTTATAAAGAGGATAAAGAAGATGTTGTAAATGCTATCGGAGCACTGATAGCAAAAGGAATGTATGATTAATCCTTGACAAAAAAAATCAAAAATAGTATCATATATCGGGTTGAAAAATAACCCGATATTTTTTATTGGTGAAGGAAAAGAAAATGAGCGAAAATATAAAAACTGTTCAGGAGAATAAAATGGGTGTTATGCCCATCGGTAAATTACTGTCATCTATGGCTGTACCAATGATGATTTCAATGCTTGTACAAGCATTTTATAATATTGTAGACAGTGTGTTCGTTGCAAAAATAAGTGAGGATGCTCTTAATGCTGTTTCGCTGGCATTTCCTCTTCAAAATCTGATGATTGCGTTTGGTGCCGGTACGGCAGTTGGTATTAATGCAATCCTTTCAAAAGCATTGGGTGCAAAAAAGCAAGATAAAGTTGATACTGTCGCCAATACCGGCATATTTTTATCCATATGTACATTTGTAGTGTTCTGTATTATGGGTATATTTCTGTCTAAGCCGTTTTTTACTGTACAGACAGATGTAGAAGCCATTGTGAATTATGGCACATCATATACAACCATTTGTATGTGCTGTTCATTTGGTATTTTTGCACAGTTTTGTTTTGAGCGACTTCTTCAGTCAACAGGAAGAACAAAACTTGCCATGTGTACTCAGCTTATCGGTGCTGTTATCAATATAATCCTTGACCCTATTCTTATTTACGGTCTTTTTGGGTTCCCTGAATTGGAGGTTGCAGGTGCAGCAATCGCTACTGTTATAGGGCAGATAGTTGCAGCAATCGTTGCAATTATTATCAATATTAAATGTAATTCAGATATTAATATAAGCCTTAAAAAAATCCGCTGGCATGCTGAGACAGTAAAAGAAATTTATAAGGTGGGCATTCCGTCAATCGTTATGCAGTCTATCGGCTCCATTATGACCTTTGGACTTAATAAAATTCTGATTAAATTTACGACAACTGCAACAGCTGTTTTCGGTGCGTATTTCAAGCTTCAAAGCTTTATCTTTATGCCTGTTTTCGGCTTGAATAACGGTATGATTCCCATTGTTGCTTATAACTACGGAGCAAAAAAGCCTAACAGAGTTAAAAAGACTGTTAAGCTTGCAATTATTTCTGCCATGACAATCATGGCTGTCGGAACCGCTGTGTTTGAACTTTTCCCGGAACTACTTTTAAAACTGTTCAGTGCATCCGATGCAATGCTTGAAATCGGCGTTCCTGCACTCAGAATTATTGCAATACATTTTGCTCTTGCCGGTTTCTGCATCATTTCAGGTTCTGTTTGTCAGGCAATCGGCAACCCGTTGTACAGCCTCATTACTTCTGTTTGCCGTCAGTTGATCGTACTTCTTCCTGTTGCATGGCTTTTATCAAAAACAGGCAATCTGAATATGGTTTGGTTTGCATTCCCATTTGCAGAGCTGTTCTCTGTGGTCCTTAATATTGTCTTCCTGAGAAAGACCATGAATAAGGCAAATAAATATATGGAAAACAAAGATCACCGATAATGCTGATGCATATCGGTGATTTTTTTTGATGCTGTTTAATTTTTATTTGTACTGATAAACTCTTACATAATCAACAATGAACTCTGCAGTATCGCCGGGCTTCATGCTCATTTTACCTACACCGTGATTGTCGGCATAAGCGACTCCGTTTTCACCTGCAACCTCACACGAAAGAAGCAGATATTCGGGATTCTGTGAAACTCCTCCTGTTGAAAGTCTGCCTGTTTCAACACCGTTTATATAGAAAATATATTCGTCCTCATTCCATTCTAAACCGTAGGTGTTAAACTCCTCATAAGGATTGTTTGCAAACCACTTATCAATACTGTCACTTTGTTGACCATCACCGTAACCGTCGTAATGAATACCGCTTATAACGGCATCACCAAACCCCCAAGTGACATCCTTATAATACATGGATTCAAAAATGTCTACTTCAGTGCCATCCTGTCCGGAACCGTCAACATTATAGACACCTTCGTTCATCATCCAGAATGCGGACCACATACCTGTTGATTTTGGTAAAATACAACGGCACTCAAAATAACCGTAGGTCTGTTCAAATTTACCGTTTGTGGTAATGCAGCCTGTATACCACCCCGACTTATATTCATCAAAATCAATAACAGAGCCCCACTTTTCTTCATAGTCGTTTTCAAGCGGTTCTTCAAAATAAGCTGTTGTAATAATAAGGTTGCCATCACTTACACTTACCATATCATCGTGCCAATAGCCGCCCTTACGCATTGTTACCCACCATTCAGTGGTCCACTTTGTTTTGTCAAGCGTATCACCGTCAAATTCATCCTGCCAAACGAGTTCAAAACGTTCGTCAAGTTCAAGTTCTTGACCGCTTGGAATGGCAGGCAATCCAAACAAATGCGGTAATGTTGGAGAAATTACCATTAAAACAGAAACAAGTGCTCTTATTATTTTTGAAAACATATACAAACCTCCTGATTTTGTTGATTTTATTTTAGCATATTTACCAAACAATGTCAACTGTTGAAATTCGGGAATAATAATCAGTATTTTTTTGTTCAGCTGAGCTTAGCAGCTTTGCGAAGAATTGAGCGAGCGTCGTTGGCGGTTATGTTTCCATCGCCGTTAAAATCAGCAAGCAAATAAACGCTGACTGATGGAGTTTCCAGTTTTGCAGCAATTCTGAGAACTATTCGTGCATCGGCTGCTGTAACCTTATCATCACCGTTAACATCACCTTTTCTGTATTCCTCATCATCAAGCATAAACGGGTCGTTAATATCAACTCCCTGTGAAATAACGGCGTTATCATCTGTTGCCTCTACAACCAGCAAATCTTTAACTGATTTTATAAATGTTCCCTCTAAAACATTTACAGTTAATTCGGGATAAACATCAGCTTGAGTGTAGCTGAAGGTTAGAATATACATTTTAACGGAATCGGATGTGTTTTCCTGATTATAAGTGAAAGAAAAAAGAATTTCGCCGCCGATATCGTTATAAACGGAGTTTGTGTAATTGCCTACCTGCCTGATTTTTTCAAGAGTCAGGGCAGATGTATCATAGGTTACCGTTAGGTCACCGTTTTCCATGCCTGACATATCTCTTGCGTAGATTACATAGTCAAAAGTGCCGTCATCAACTCTTGCAACGGGATTAAAGCCTGATTTCATTTCAATACCGTCAACAGTTCCTCTGTAATCGGCAAATGCTGCTGTCCCGAGGGTCATCAGCATTATTATCGTCAATAAAAATGATAAAAGTCTTTTCATGTTCCCAACCCCTTTTTAATATATTATCAAATTATATAGAGTTTGTCAAATGGTATTGAAAATAACAGTTTTTTATGAT
>CAYVTA010000062.1:0-12974 GCA_964454355.1 uncultured Eubacteriales bacterium
TGTTTTTCAGCTCTTATGCGTTCTAAAAGCACAGAAGCAGGCTCGTCATTTTCATCTTGGGGAACAAGTTTGCCTTGAACTGCTTCTTGAAGAATAGATTTTTTTAATACCTCTGGAAAAGTACTGTTAATAATCTCAAGCTCATTTTCTTTAATTCCATATTGCGTTATAAAGTTTTCTATAAATTTAAATTGTTCAATTATTCGTATTTGTTCTTCTTTTGGAGGTAAAGGAATAAAAAATCCGTTTATTGTATCCATAGATATATTATCATTTGTGGAATTTTTACTATCATTAATAATTTTTTGTGTTATTGGAGAAAGAATTACTAAATTAATATATTCTTCCAATGCACCAAAAATTTTAATGGTTGCTACACGTTGGTTTGTCATCATAGGTTCATCTAATTTTGTTATAAAATAACTTTTGCCTACTGTACCACCAGTCATACATAAAAGTATATTTTTTTCTTGTAACAAAAATGATTCCAACGAAATGTCATAGCTATGTCTTACAATTTTTGTGTTAATAAACCCGGTTTCGTTAAAATCTGAAATTCTAATTACTCTTGTACCTTCATCAATAAAGTTGATACTTTTAAAAGCAAATCCACCATTTACAAAGGCAACATCTTTTAACCTTACCCATTCCCAAGAATCCGGAATATCAAAAGGCACCTCATCAGCAATGCAAACAGGTTCATTTTTACCGACTTTCTCATAAGGCAAATTATACGAATCAAAAACAAAGGCAATAGCACCTATTAACTGATAGGTGCTATTGTCTTTATTTTATATAATTTTTTATAAAGTGTATATCTTTATTGTTGTTAATCGGCTGCATTGTACTCAACACCTTTTTTTCCACTTCAGGTGTCCAATAAATTTTAAGACTGTTTCTTGCTCTAGTAATTGCAGTGTAAAAAATGTTGTGTGTAATTAATTCATCAACCTCATCTGTTATTACAATTTTCACTGAATCATATTCCAACCCTTGAGCTTTGTGAATAGATACTGCATAAGCAACTTGGAATGGTACAATCGCCTTTGATGTACTATCATCATCGTCGTCAGTACTTTTTACTTTGTTAACAGAAAATCTTATAATTGATTTTTTCTCATCTGTACTATCCAATAATTCAAAGTCATAATGCCAAGCATCCATACCATTTAACACTTTTTCCAATTCAATATCAAACTGTATTCGTTCAGCAGATGAACCCTCATCAAATATTTTTACATCGACAATTTTTCCCTTCATATTGTTATATATTACCGGTGCAAATCGTTCTGATTCGTTAAACAAAATTGGGTCTCCCACTTTATACTGTTGAACATCCCACTTCACCGCCGGATTTGGATTGTTTTCTTGTAAAAAGCGATTTATGTTGTTTATTCCATACAATCCATCATAATTCAAGCATAAAATGATTTCGTCATTATTTTCATGAGTAAAAATAGATGCATCCAATGTTTTAGAGTACCCTTGACGTGCAACAACCTCTAGGATGTTATCATCCATATTTCTGACCCTGTTCCAAAAAACTTTCAGATTATCATTTTCTGTACGATATGGTGTTGTCAATTCAAAAACAGAAGAATCTGATATAAAATGTCGTGCAGCACCAAACCAATTACCAAATCGGATTGATGATATTTGATATGTATCTCCAACAAGTAACAATACTTTACAATTTACTTTTAAAAGTATTCTTTTCATATCATTATTACTTACTGTACTACACTCATCAATTACCAACAAATCATATTCTGTTGCTCTGTTAGGGCTATAAATGTAACTTGCTATAGTTGAAAAGTCACAGTTAGAAGTGGTAACTCTACGTTTTAGATTTTCCACTGCCGGATGTGTTTGTGCTAAAAACAGTTTTTTCTTTTCTGCAAAGAAGTGCGCTAGATGGTTTATTAATGTTGATTTACCTGTCCCCGCAGAGCCATAAATAAGAGCTACTTGTGATGAAGCAAACATATTTAACAATACTTTTTTCTTTTCATCACAATCCACACCGCTATTAGGGTCATCCAACCACGCTTGCACAGAATTCGAATAATTCTGTAGTCCTGTTTTGGATTTTTCCTTTAATTTTTTAATTATAGTACAAGTATCATTTTTATAACCGTTTATGAAAATTTGACCATTTTCAATAACCAGTTTACTGTTAAGATAATGTCCGCTCCACAATTGTGAATTATACATTTCAACCAATCGAGGAACATCTTTAAAGCCTACAATATCTTTAACTGTTGTAAAAAGATGACCATGAATTTCTGCATTATTTTTCACCATTCTGGCAAGCAATTCATGCATATGTCCATCAACTTTAATGCAATTAAACAAACTGGATAATTTAGGGTTATGGTCTAATAACGAACTGCTAAATGGCATTGTATCAAATGGTATTGCCCCGTTTTTCAAATACAATCCGGACAAATTGTCATTAGGTTCATTATTCCACTGCCCTTTTATAATTTTATTATTTAAATTATAAAGCAAATAACGAAGAACATTTTCACCAGCACTTTTACTATTAGTAATATTGCGACATTTTCTTATTGTATTTATAAAGATTGGTTCTTTTGTCCTACTAGTCACTTGATTAGCTACTTTTTCAAAATATTCATCAGAAAAATTAAGAAAATCGGAAAGATTATATCCTGTTTGAGTTAAAAATTTCGAAAATTCTTGTTGTTCGGTTTTAGGAACATCTTTACTTTTTCCGCAAACTAAAGAAGTAAAATTGTTAAATTCACATGTGCGAATCGCAACCCTCCAACCAACAATTATTATAATTGGCATAGTCTTGTAAAGAATCTCAATACTATCTGATACATAATTTAATTCAACAGCATAATTGTTTGATATTTCTGATTGGGTAAATGCAATAACCCTGTTAGTCTTTGATGAATAATCATTCGCCGGCGTAAATGTTACTTCATAATATATTTTACCATTAACAAAAAATGGTTTTGTTTTTAATATATAGTACTTGTTGGATGCTCTATCAACAGGGAATTTGCCATAAGCATCAATTTTTTCTGAAATTTTTTCGTAGTATTCTTGTAAAACCGGGTCTAATGTCAAAGGGAATTTTTCAAGATTTTTCAGCACACTCATTGAAAATTCTTTTTGCAACAACTGTCTTATTTTCAAAAGATATTCATAATATTTTAACATTAATCGTTCTGAATTTTCTTCATCTAACGAGTAATGTGATGCTACTATTTGCAAAAACTCATGAAATTTGTATAAGACTCTTAAATTCCCTTTTTGTTGCACATAAACTATCGCATCACATATATCAGAATACGTACCGTTAATTCTTCTTTCCCTTGATAAAAACTTCATCATGATATGCTCCACAAAATTACGTAATTGTGCAAGAATGTCTTGTGAAACAATGCCTCTCTCTGTAAACTCTGAATTATCAATATGTCTGCAAATTATTCTATCAATAATATTTATCTGATTGTCAATGTCAAAATTATTCTTCATAATACAAAACACCTTCCTAAATGGAGTTTGCCATAATATGTAATAATTCTAACATATTTTAGCAAAATAGCAATTTTTCTTTTTTATATTATAAATCGAATTTCATTGTATTTTTGTGATAATAAACTACAAAAATGCACCCGCCAATACTGGCAGGTGCTGTTGTTTTAATCCTCATTTAAAAGTTTTATCTTTTCTTCTAATATTGTTTCGAATTGTTTTGAAATCGCTGTTGTCATTTGGTCCTTGTTTTCATCAATTTGTTCATCAAGATGTTTAATTAATTTTTCAAAATACTCAGCTGTTGTTTTCTTATCATCTTGATTACTAAAATTATTGTTATAAAAATCAATACCAGTTAAAATCCAACACAAATCTCTTTTATCTCCATTTAATGAACCATCATATATCTTTATAAATAAATTATAAAGATATTCATCAAAAACATCTAAACACAGATTTCTCAGATTATATCGATTTGCATTTTTTTCTTGTTTAAAATATGATATTAATAATTGTCGATTTGACCATACATAAATTTGAGATTCTACTTTTTCAATTTTCTTGTATAATTGAATCGCTTCTGCATCAAGTTCATTATTTTCTGAAAACTTATGACGGTTAGGTTCGGTTATCTCACCATTTCTAATTTTACTTTTTCTTATGTCAAAAGCATCTTCAATTTTTTCGTAATCAACATCACACGGTAATGAAAAATCATGGATTTTTAAAGCATGTGTTTTTTGTAGTAATGATATCAATTCATCACATGTTGCCTCACCGGCATATGCTTTTTCAACTAATTTGGGCATTCCTATATCTATATCTTCTTGTTGCAAGTCCCAAAAATTATATTTTATAAATTTTTCTTCATGAGATATTTCTGCTTCAACATATTTATTAGTAATTTCAGAAACAAAATATTCCTCATTCCATTCTCCGTCTACCACCCAACGAGATAAACTCCTTAAAACATAATCAAATGTTTCTGGCACATATTTATCTCTTATTTCCTGTGCTTTTCGTTCTCTTTCTTTTTCATCACCATCTTGGATTGAAATTCCATATAAGGAATATCTTTTGTTTTTCTTGTAATTCCCTGCTTTTGTTTCGTAAGTAATTGCACAAAATTTATAGAATACATTTTCTATATCATCCATCGGTACCATTGATTTTTTCCAAGCCATATAAACCCGTCTAAAGTCAAATATACAAGCCTTTAGTATTCTTAAGTTATTATACCCACTATTATTATAGGCACCTTGCAAACAAGCCATTTTTTCTGTTAAAAATCCCTTATATACCTTATCATTTTCACTATACCTTGCAACAATTGATTCTATCGTTTTCTCATGATTGGGATTTATTTTTAATGTTCGAGAAATCAATTTTTCTTTGAATTCTAAATATTCTTGCTCTTCTATTTTTTCCTCATCTGCAATCAAAATCGTTTTAATCAATTTGTTTTCAGTATACTCATTAATTACACCCATTAATTGCTTTTTAGGAATATTACATCTTTCAAAGTCATCAATAATTAATATAAATTTTCGAACTTTCTCTCCTATTCCAACCGTATTTTTGACCTTAACTAAACTCAATGGGTCAAAGGATAGCACAGAAGAAACACCCGTATTAATAGCTGATGCAACAACTGAATCTGGTAATGCTGCAGCGGTTATCTTGGAAGTCTCTTTCGTCACATTCTTTAACACCCTATATGTTTTCCTTGCGGTCTTGCCCAACAATCCCGAACAATGTTCAAGATATTCATCCTTAATTCTTTGGTTTAGTGCATCCACAGTATCTATGCCAAAAGTTGAAATGACAGCAAAGGCATATTCTTCACTTTCATTTAATTCTTTTACAAGTTCTTTTACTAAATATGATTTGCCACATCCCCAGTTACCTGTTAGTAATAAAGCACCATTGTTTCCTTCTTGACTGATATGTTCAATAAGTTCATTTTTAATATCCATGTAGAGTTTCTCCCTTCATCCTGATTTATTCTTTCATAAATAAGGCTTCATCCAACCAACATAATGCATGCCGGAATTCTGTCCTTATTGAAGAGAAATCACGATTATTAAAATAGTTTTTATAAATGTCGTACAATATATTTAATAAAAAATCTTTGTGTTCGTGTATTTGAGTTTTTGCCATTCCTCTCATTGCAATCAATAAATATTTTAGTTCACACATATCTTTTGGTACATCTAATGTCTCCTGAAGAATAAGTGTAATATAATTTTGTTTTCGCTGTGTTACATCGCTATTATTATTTGGTAGTTTAACAAATTTCGTTCCCTTATTCACAATTCTTGCTTTCAGCATATCTTTTGCACTTGAATTAACTGGAACCGACTCCAATAGTTCAAGGGCCTCTTCGATTGAAAAATTCGCAAGGTTCAAAAAATAATAAACTGGCAAATTACCTGTGGTATGATAACAAATTTGTTTTATAAATTCTTTAGGATTATTTACATTCTCCTGTGTTATAAAACTGGAAATAATTTCGTCAGCATTAATGGCTTTATTTCTCTCTTGCTCCACAAAAATTGGCTGTGCTCCCACAACTGTTTGCACATTACCAACAACTTTCAGCGCAGGATTTCCACCTGTTTCTACAAAGGTGCCCTCTTGAACAAATTCTATTTCATTAATCAAAGATTCATCCATATATAATGTTGTTTTAGGTCCTGTCAATTTGCTGTTCTTCAAATCAAGCAAAGCCATATTAGTAATCCCACTATCTCCAATTTGTCGTATTGTCTTCATCCATTTTTCATTAATTTTTTCTTTTTCACTTTCGATAATTGCATGAAGTTCAGGATAATCTATTTCAGAGTTTTGAGAATTATATCTGTAATAAATGGCTGCTTTCCTTAAACCATCAGCCACTTTTTTACAAATTATCGGTTTTTCATTAGCAGAAGCAGTGTAAATCACACCATAAACTTTCCCTTCAAACGAGAAAAGTTTTCTCTCCCAAATTATTTCTGGCGAAAAAAGTTCCCTTAGTTTTGTAGACCATTCTTGATTATCGGTTGTTTCAAATCTTTCTAACGCCTTCCCACTTAACCCGATAAGTTCATGAGGTTTATCTTTAATACCAAAAATTATGTACCCACCATCTCGATTTGCAAAAGAAGCCATTGTCTTAAAATAATCGTTAGAGCTGGCCCAACCAAACGATTGCTTATATTCAATTGTTACACCTTCGTTAGTGCCGATTAGATTAGGATTTCTTGTAGATTTTTTAAATATTTTCTGTAACACATTATCAGATAATGGATTATACATGCTACCACTCCTCACCTTAGTATATATCGAAATCACCGTGCAATTTGTGACAAAGCTTGTCATAATTCATGCTTTTAAATCTAATTTATTTACCAAATAACGAAAGAGTGAGGATGCCCTCACTCAGTCTGGTAGATTATTCACTTTTTCTGCCAACCACGGCCGGGTTCTTGAGTTGGTGGAAGACGGTCACCAGGACCAATTCTAACAACTCGTGGGGCACGCACATTTCCACCACGAGGACCAACCTCAACATAAGTACCCGGTCTTTGGTTATCGGTACCTGGTTTTATAGGTTTTGACAATAGGCTTACCTCCCTTCTATTTTTATTCATCAATATTATAGTGCCGAACATTTGTCTTGTCAATAGACATTTGTACAATATATTGTGTTTTATATATATAATATATAATATATATATTGTGATTTTGCATGTTAATTTTCGCAAAAGTCAATAACAGTTAAAGCCCGGGATTAATCCCGGGCTTTTTGTGTTGAACTATTAAAAGTCCATATCTTCGGAGCAGAAATCACGGTCTGAATCTTGGTCTTCTTCCATCAGTTCTGAAATTGCCATAAATTCGAGACCTTGTTCGAATGCGTCGAGTTTGCCATCACCATCAAGGTCGAACATTCCACCAAAAATACCATCTTCAAACATAATTACACCTCTTATATAGTTTTTTATTCAAGAACTACCTTACCAGACACCTTACTGTCAGTTGCAAAAGTTTCAAGCGTTGTTCTGTTTACCAACGCAAAGCAATTGTTGTTTGCGAACTGTTCTGCATAGTTTTCTTCGATAAGCTTCATCACCTCTTGAAGCTGACGCACAACAGCGAACTGATGACCACACAGATACGGGTCATAGCAATCACAGAAGAAATCGCTGATTTTTGAATCTTCAAAAATAAATTCAATCTCATGAATATCATCATTGTCTTCAACAAGTGCACGACCTTGTTTTTCGTAAAGCGAAAGATATTTCACTTGTCCTTTTTCATAGAGCCAATCGCCGTGTTCACCACGACTCCAGCCAACAGGAATCTCATGCAAACCGAAAGAACTTCCGTCTGAACAGCGAACATAATCAGCATCTGTTCTGATAGGGAAATCAAACCATGTAATCACTTTTTCATATGGCAGAGCCGCACGGTCAAAAGTTAGCATATGTGCACCCATCAAATGAAATTCGCCTTTTATGTGGCTTCCAACCTTGCGAATGACACGCTCATATTTTGAAAGGTCGATTTTAAAGTTATATGACAGCCCCTCAACTGTACCCATAACGCCGTCGAGCTTACCGCTGACAAATACCTTATCTCCTACTTTCAAATCAAAGCTATCATTGTAATAGGTGTATGGTCTATAAACATTAGGAAAACGAATTTCAGCAAGGCACTTGCGTGGTGTGGTTTCTTCTTCGGGGATTTCGGGCACTACGATTTTACGCTCTGGAGTATTTTCATTAAATTGGAATCCGATTTTTGTACTCATAATTACCTCTCCTTAAATTAAAACTGATTAAACAAGCACAACAATGCGTAAAGACCAAACAATAATACAAAAAATGTCATATCGATTTCTCCTTTTTCTTTATGAGTACATTGTAACACGGAAAGGCAGATTGTGAAGAAATTAAAAATCATTTTAGTCCATTTTTACGGACAGTGTTAAATCCACATATCTTGCTTGACTTGTGGTATGGTAGCATTTATAATTTTACTATAACACATACAGAGGTGCGATATGAAAAAGGTTATTGTTGTTTCAAAAACTCATCTTGATTTGGGATTCACGGATTATGCCGAGAATATCAAGCAGAAGTACATACACTCATTTATTCCTGATGCTATTGACCTTGCAGAAAAGGTTAATACTGCTGATAAAAAGTATTTTGTTTGGACTACTGGCTCTTGGATTCTGAAAGAGGCACTCAAAAATCCCGACCAAAAAGACAAGCTGACAAAAGCCATTAAAGATGGCAACATTGTGCCTCACGCTATGCCATTTACAACTCATACAGAGTTGCTTGACGAGGATTCACTTGATTTTGGGTTATCACTCGTTGATGGTCTTGACGAAATCCGTGGAAGAAAAACTATTTCGGCTAAAATGACGGATGTCCCCGGTCACACAAAGGGACTTGTGAGCATTCTTGCTCGTCACGGAATCAAACTTTTACATATCGGTGTTAATGGTGCATCTGCTCTTGTGGATGTTCCACCTTGTTTTGTATGGAAAAATGGTGATGACGAAATCGTTGTAATCTATTCGGGCGATTACGGTGGAGCATTCAAATGCGATTTGGTTGATGAGGTGCTTTATTTCGACCATACGCTTGATAATCACGGTGCTCCGTCACCACAAAAAGTCCTTGATAAAATCAGTAAAATACAGAGTGAATATCCTGACTATGAGGTCACTGCAGGTACTATTGACGACTTTGCAGAGGTAATCTGGGAAGTCCGTGAGAAACTCCCCGTATTTGAGGGTGAAATGGGCGACACTTGGATTCACGGTAGTGCAACTGACCCATATAAATCCGCATCACTTCGCACACTCATTCATCTTAAAAACGAGTGGCTTGAAAATGGTAGTCTTGACCGAAATTCTGACGAATACAAGAACTTGGTTGATGCTATTCTTTGCACTGCTGAGCATACTTGCGGTATGGACTCAAAAACATATTTTTCTGACTATGGTCATTATCTTAAAAAGGATTTTAAGAAAGCAAGAAAGTCTGACAAGGTTAAATTCAATCACCTTTTCTGCGATATGCCACAGAGTATTCTCCCCGTTGTGAGTCTTTTTGACGGACGAAGAAAGCGTGGGTATTACTCGGTTATTGAGAAGAGCTGGGCAGAGCAAAGAGCATATATCGACCTTGCTATTGATGCTTTAAGTGACGAGCATAAAGCCATTGCGAAATCCGAAATTGCGAAGCTTATGCCTACCACCTCTACCTCGATTTCTGCAAATGATGTGGATTCACTTCAAGTTGGTGAATGGGTGCTTAAAATCAACAAAAACGGTGGTATTGGGGCGCTTAAATGTGGTAATGAGGAAATCATAAGAACCAATGACGAGCCGATTTTTACATATCGTTCATTCTGTAATGAGGATTACAAATACTGGCTTACACACTATTCAAGAAACCTTGAAGAAACTGCAATCTGGGCGCTTGGTGACTTTGCAAGACCCGGTATGAATCGAGTTGAGGGCAAATACCCATCAGGCAGATTTGCATATCAAGTTGAGAAAATGTGTGCGAGTGAAAAGCAGATTACTGTGAATCTTGTGTGCGATAAAAAGTTATGTGACGAGTTAGGTGCACCACGACTTATTCAAGTGATTTACACACTCGCAGAATACGGTTTGAATGTGAATGTTTCTTGGTATGGCAAGGACGCTAACAGACTTACAGAAGCGATTTATATGCACATTTTCCCTGCACTTGATGTTAAACTTAGGAAATTGGGTTGTGTTGTGAGTCCTGATGAAGTGACTCTCAACGGTAGCCGAAATCTTCACGCTGTGCAAAGTGTGGAGATGGGCGAATTTGAGATTGTCAACCGTCATTCCCCTCTTGTGTCAGTTGGCAAGGGTAAAATTCTTGAGTTTGATAACAAGTTTGAAGATGCGAAAACCGACGGACTCAGTTTTGTACTTTATAACAATGTGTGGGGCACAAACTTCCCATTGTGGTATGAAGACAACGCAAGATTTGAGTTTGAGGTTAGGAGAAAATAATTTAATATTTGTATTAAAAAAAGTAAGTTTCACGATACAATCTGAAACTTACTTTTTAGTTTTATTGTAGAAATATTCAAACTGTGATATAATAGTAATATAAGACATAGGAGGTTTATTATGATTTATGTCTGCTCTGATATTCACGGAGAATACGGTGCATATCTGGATTTTGTAAATTCGATTTTCACTGATGACGACATACTATATGTTATAGGTGATGTACTCGACAGAGGTTCGAACGCCATTGAATTGATGCAAGACATTATGACACGACATAATGTTGTTATGCTTAAAGGCAACCACGAACTTATATTAGCTGATACGCTTGAAGAATTGTGTAGTGTTAATTCAGATAGTGAGGCACGTACTATCATTGATGAATCACTTGCAATTGATAGAATTGGTCAGGAAGAAACCTTGCTTGACTTTGCCAAACTCAGTAAATCTGAACAAAGAGAAATCGTGGATTTCATAAATGGATTACCTTTATATGAGGAGTTAGAAATCAATGGCCAAAACTATTTGTTCGTTCATGCAGGATTACCTGATTTTTCTGATATTCCTGTTGAGTGGTATGAAGAAAACGACCTTTTATTTGGTCCTCATGATTACGATATAACTCATTATGAAGACACAACCATTATCGTTGGGCATGTTCCTACTCGTTTTATACATGGTGCAACACCTGATGAGATTTTAAGAAGAAACGATACAATTGCAATTGATTGTGGCTGTGGATTTGGTGGTCAATTAGGTGTGTTGTGCATTGATACAGATGAAGAATTTTATTTTTAATAGTACAAGCAAAACAACCGTTGTGTATGCAACGGTTGTTTTTAGTTATTGTTGTTCTAATTTTCTTGCCATTCTCATTGCTCGAGTTTTAATTCTCTTTATCATTTCTTCAAGGCATTCTTCTATTTCGTTTTTTTCTAATGGAACAGGATGTTCTAATGTTTGACCATTGAATAATTCTATACCTTTCAACTTACCATCTTTATATTCATAATAACCTTCTAAACAATATTCTTCTCTATTTTCCACAAACCACTTGTGCCATTTTTCTACAGTATCATAGCTAATCAATTCTTGTTTATTATCAACATGATATTTAATCCCTGTTTTTTCAACATAACATTTTTCTATTTTATCTATCATCAAAGGGAAATAATCTTGAACATCTGGCAAAACACCTTTTATTTGATTATATGATAGTTTTCCTTTTTCATAAGCGTCGGGACAAGGCATAAAATTTGCAACACAATGGCACAATGAAGAAAAATCTATAAATTTGCTATAAATATCTATTAAAGCCTTTTGCGCATTTCTATGAATTTCTATATCATTTATTATTTTTTCTGCATATTTTTTCTTTTTTAATATTATTTTCTTCCAATTATTTTCGTCATTTTTCCAATAACAATAGTATATACCTTCTTGTTGAAAATCATACAAAAACTCACTACACGCTTTCGAGAAAACTTTTTCATATGTCAATTTTTTTGTTTTTGCAATATTATCAAGTGCAGAACAATATACCGTCCAAAATGAATTCATAACATCAAAATACTTATTATCATTCCATCCAAGTAATTCATAAACATATTGAGCAAACTCTCTTTTTTCTAAATCGTTAAATGATATAAATTTTTTATCATATGTGTATCCACCGAATCTTTTATCATCTGTTGCGAAAAATCTCATTAACAAATCAAAAGAGTCACCATTACTATTATTGTAATAATCAATAATATATTTCACATATTCTTTTGTATCTTTTAAAAACAATTTTTCATAGTTTTCCATATTTATACTCCTTTCAATATTATTGTGCTACTTAAATCGAATACCAAAACCATTTTGTGATAGTTTTATTCAATCACTTCATACAAGGTTTGTTGAAATGTGGGGAGCCACCAGTTGAGGTAGCCGGCTTTGGTGGGGTGGATGTGGTCGATGAGATAGAGTTTGCGTTGGTCTTCGGTGAGGTTATTGATTTCGGGGTCGTTCCAGAAGTCGATAACGGTGATTTGCCATTTATCTTGAATTTTGAGGAGTAAATCCACCATTTTTGCATAGTGGTCGCTATCGTATTTTGCCTGTGTATAGAACACTACGGGGCAATTCCAAGTGTCTTTTGCATAAGCGATTATGTATTCAATTGCGCCTGCGACGGTCTGGGTATCGAAATCGTTTATATCGTAACTATCGGTGATTTCGCCAAGTGACATTTCTTTGGTTGCATCGTTGGTTGAAAGCTGGCAAACGAATGCATCGGCTTTGATTTCTTTGTCGATTGTCTTCATTCGGGATACATAAGAATTGTCTTTTATATCAACAAGAGTTGTTCCTGACACAGCCTCTTTTATAGCATGGATTCCGTCAGATTTTTCAAGGTAATCGG
>CAYVTA010000063.1:0-12587 GCA_964454355.1 uncultured Eubacteriales bacterium
TTTTGGGCTTGCTCTGCTTAATACGCTCTTTTTTAGCTTTCAGAGCTTCCTTTTCAGCCTGTTTCTGAGCTTTTAAAGCTTCCTTATCGACCTGTTTGTTTTCATCAGCCACTTGAAGAATCTCCTTTCATAGTCGGATCAACGCAAAAACCAAATTTCACGTTCCGATTACTTGGTTTCCCTGTGAAGAGTGTGCTTCTTGCAGAATCTGCAATACTTGTTCATCTCTAATCTGTCAGGTGTGTTCTTCTTATTCTTCATTGTGTTGTAATTGCGCTGCTTGCACTCTGTACAAGCAAGAGTAACCTTTACTCTCATAACGGCACCTCCATTATTAATGTAGCCTCCCTCATATACAGGGGGTTTCTGCGTAAAAATTTGCACACAAAAAAACAACCCCTTAAAGAGGTATAATCAATATACCATACTATTTCAAATATGTCAAGCTTTTTTTTAAGTAAGTTATGCACAATTCGGAGAAATCCGACAACGGCATGATATGGCATTGTGCATATATTTAACCAAAACAGAGGGAATGACTGCGATGCCACGCCCTGCTGCAATGCAATCTTGTTTTTTATTCATCTTTTCATTATCACTGCAGAATTTGCATCAATTTCAACAGAATAATGATTCAAGCATTGTCCGATTATACATTTTGCAGAATACCATTGATCCGGCAGATAATAGGTTATAGGATGGGGATTATTATTAGCAATAACGAGAATTTTGTCCACCGCACTGACTCGCTCATAAGCAACACAACCCATGGCAGCTGAAACAGGTACAAGTCTGCCACTTTTAAGACTGAAAAGCTCTTTTCTGAGTTGTCCCAACTTTTTATACAACTGCCATACTTCGCCTTTTTCATTATTCCAAGGAAAAAATGTCCTGTTAAACGGATCTTTCAAGCCCTCAACAAGCATTTCATCACCATAATAAATGCATGGAACACCGGGAAGTGTATACTGAATAATTATTGCCTGTTTAAGCAGTTTCACCGCAAGCTGACGCTGATTCTCATTCAATTTTAATTCAACCTGCTTTTCTCTGCCGATTCCTTCACCGTCAAGACCACCGAGAACGCTTAAAATGCGTTCCGTATCGTGAGTTCCCAAATGATTCATAAGGCAATCAAGAACCTGTGGAGGGTAATTCTCGCAAACAGTCATTACAGAATCCATAAATTCTTGAGCATTTGCCGTTTTTATAAAATTGATTATGGCACTTCTGAAGGGATAATTCATAACGGAATCGAGCTCATCACCCAGAAGATATTTTCTTCTTCCGCCATGGCTAATTTTATTGCTTGCATCCTCCCAAACTTCACCCAACAGCAACCCATCGGGATTTGCACGTTTGACTGCATTACGCAGTTTTACGATAAAGCTATCCGGCAATTCATCAGCTACATCAAGGCGGAATCCGTATGCTCCTGCTCTGATCCACTTATCAACAACGCCGTTCTCACCTGCTATATAAGCAGAAAAGCTTTCATCCTCTTCATTTGTTTCGGGAAGATTTCTGATTCCCCACCAAGAATCGTAATCATCATGCCAATGTTTAAATTTAAACCAACTGCAATAAGGAGACTCGGGAGAATTATATGCACCTATGCTGTCATAGCGGTTATACATATTAAAATATACACTGTCCGCACCGGTATGGCTGAAAACGCCGTCTAACAGAATCTTTATATCCATTTCCTTTGCCGCTTTGCAAAGATGTGAAAAATCTGCCTGTGAACCCAATAATGGATCAATTTTTGTATAATCGGCAGTATCATAGCGGTGATTTGAGTGAGCTTCAAAGATAGGATTGAGATAAATACAGGTTACACCCAACTCCTTAAGATAAGGAAGCTTCATTTCAATTCCCTTCAGATCACCGCCAAAAAAATCCGCGTTCCATCTTCCGAATTTTTCATTTTCGTGCCATTCGGGAATATCAGAAAAATCAGAATGATAAACTCTGTCATCGGGAACACTTGTCTTTTTTTCACCGGATGAAAAAAAACGATCCGGAAAAATCTGATACATCACTCCTCCGGGAAAATCGGAAGGTGTTTTAAAATCAGGGGAATACACAGTCTGCTGCCACTCATTGCCGTCCTGTGAAAACAGTCCCATTCCTTGAGAATGATGATAGATTCTGCCTCTGCCCCAAGGCGTATCATATTCAAAATGATAAAAATACAGTCCTACATCATCATATCTGTACTCAATGCCCCACCATTCGGTTATATTATCTGTAGATTTCCAATCGAGCTTTATATACTCTTTACCGCATCCGTCAAGTCCTACTACAAGATAGACTGCCGTGCAGCCCATATCTCTGGGCATACACACGCAAAGCCACAGGGAATCCCCTGCGGCTGTGCTACCAAATTTTGATTTATGCCTTATGTCTCTTGAGTTATAAGGAACGAAAGCCATAACTTACTTTTTACCTTTCGCTGATTTTGTGTGCCAGATATCTCTTGCGTAATCATTGATTGATCTGTCAGCGGCAAAAATTCCTGCACCGGCAATATTCATAAGTGACATTCTGTTCCATGTCTTCTTGTCACAGAAGAGTGCTTCTGCCTTCTTCTGTGCATTTCTGTAATCCGCAAAATCGGCAAGAACCATGTACGGATCGTGATTAATAATTGTAGCACCGATTTCCGGGAACTTTTGACCGTTTATACCCTCATTGTTAATAAAATCAATAACCTTGTGAAGTTCTGCATTGTTATGATAATAAGTTGAAGGATTGTATCCGTTCTTCTGAAGCTGTGCTGCTTCGGGAGTATTCATACCGAAGATAATGATATTGTCATCCCCTACGGATTCATAAATCTCAACATTTGCACCATCCATTGTGCCGAGAGTAACTGCACCGTTTATCATAAGCTTCATATTGCCTGTGCCGGATGCCTCAGTACCGGCAAGAGAGATCTGCTCGGAAATATCAGCAGCAGGCATAAGTCTTTCCGCAGCGGTAACATTGTAATCCTCAACATAAACGACTTTCATATACTTATTTACATCCGGATCATTGTTTATCATATTTGCAAGAGCACAGATAAAACTGATAATCTTCTTTGCGACAAAATAGCCGGGAGCTGCCTTTGCACCGAAAATATACGTATGAGGAACATATTTGCCGTTGGGATTTTCCTTGATTTCAAGATATTTTGCAAGAATATTAAATGCATTGAGATGCTGTCTCTTATACTCATGCAGTCTCTTTACCTGTACATCGAAAATTGAATCCGGATCGATGGTAATACCCTGTGTCTTCTTTACAAGATCTGCAAACTGCTTTTTCTTTGTCTTCTTAATTTTTTCAAGTTCAGCAAGAACTTTCTCATCATCTGCATATTTCTTAAGCTTCTCAAGCTCTGCACCCTCAAGAATGAAGCCGTCTCCGATAAGTCCGGAAAGATACTCCGCAAGTTCAGGGTTTGCCTGACAAAGCCAACGTCTGTGAGCGATACCGTTAGTAACATTCTTAAACTTATCAGGAGTAAGCTTATAGAAATCGTTAAAGACAGTGTCCTTAAGAATCTGTGAATGAAGGGCAGAAACACCGTTTACGCTATGACAGCAAGCTACACACATATTAGCCATTCTGACAATACCGCCGGAAGTTATCGCTGTTCTCTCAACATAATCCGCATCATGAGTTGCGTTCCAAACATAGCTTCTGTAACGGTTATCAATCTCTTTGATTATCTCATAAACACGGGGGATAAGTCTTTTAATAAGATCCTCACCCCAGCATTCAAGAGCTTCTTTCATAACAGTGTGGTTTGTATAAGCAACCGTCTTTGTAACAATATTCCATGCATCATCCCAACCGTATCCACATTCATCAAGCATAATTCTCATAAGCTCGGGGATCGCAAGAGTAGGATGTGTATCATTGATATGAATAGCCACCTTATCAGCAAGATTGTCAAGCGTACCGTACTGACGAAGATGATGATGAATAATATCCTGTACAGAAGCCGAAACAAGGAAATACTGCTGTCTGAGACGAAGACTCTTTCCTTCGGGATGATTGTCTGCAGGATAAAGAACCTTACTGATGACCTCAGCCATAGCATTTCTCTCCATTGCACGCATATAATCGCCCTGGTTGAAGAGTGCCATATCAAGACCGGGAGCCTTTGCTGTCCAAAGACGAAGCACGCTAATGCCCTTACCGTCCTTACCTGCAACAAACATATCATAGGGAACAGCCTGAATAGCTGTGTAATCCTTGAGTTCAACATGATGATAATGGTCATCCCATATTTCTTCCACATGACCCTCAAAGCAAACCTCTACGGTGCTTTCTTCTCTGGGCATAAGCCATACGTCACCGCCCGGAAGCCATGCATCGGGAAGCTCAGTCTGCCAACCGTCAACAAGCTTCTGCTTGAAGATTCCGTATTCGTAAAGAATGGAATAACCTCTTGAGGGATACTCCTGAGTTGCAAGACCGTCAAGATAACAGGCTGCAAGTCTGCCCAGACCGCCGTTTCCGAGTCCTGCATCAGGCTCACACTCATAAACCTTATCAATATTTACGCCGAAATCTTTAAGTGCGGAAGTAAATACCTTTTGCAAATTAAGATTAAAAAGGTTATTTCTCAAAGAACGTCCCATGAGAAATTCCATTGAAAGATAATAAACTCTTTTTGTGCCTGCCTTGTCGGCTCTCTTGGTGAAATCTGCTCTGCCTTCACCCATCATTTCACTGATAATCATTGCAACGGCACGGTAATACTGCTCATAAGATGCATTTTCAGGTGTAACACCGAAAAAATGAGAAAGCTTGTTTTCAACAAGTTCCTTTGCCTTTGCCTTAGTAAGTGAATAATTCATATTTCCCTCCAAAGAAAAATTTATGTTTTATCAATATCTTCAACTATAAATGATATAATCAGACATTTTGAACTATTATTTTACCTTATTTCCAATCATTTTGCAAGTGTTAAGACAAACATAATTGTATCAATATTCTAACTTTTTTGTATATTTTATCTAAAGAGACTTCTTCATTCAAATTCGATTATTCTCTGTAAGCATTATATTCACCTTTTCACAATTTTAAGCATACAAAGAAAAAAAGCGGCAAACCGAGTTTACCGCTTAATTATTTAATATCAAAAGGAATTAGCCTTCCTTTTTCTTGCTGAGAACGATGAATGCACCTGCTGCGATTGCACATACTGCAAAAGCTGTTGTCATGCCGTTGTCACCTGTCTTGGGAACACTGCCTGTGTTATTTGCAGCAGCCTTTGTTGTCTCTTCTGTCTCAGTATCTTTTGTTGTTGTTTCAGCCTTTGTTGTTGTTTCAGCCTTTGTTGTTTCTTCTTCAGAAGATGCTTCCGTAGGAGCAACTGTCTCTTCAGGCTCTTCTTCAGCATCGCCTGAACCGCCGCCGAGAAGGGAACCGATGTCAAGACCACCCAGGATATCAGTAAGACCGCTAAGATCAGCACTTCCAAGAAGGTCAGTGATAGCGTTAACATCCATACCCTCAAAAAGACCTGTAATCATGCTCATATCCATACCGTCAAGAGCTCCTGTAATAGCACTGAGATCCATGCCAGCGAACATATCTGTAATGGTTGAGGGATCAAAATCAGCAAATGCTGCAGAAACCTCACCGGATTCAGTATCCGCCGCAAAAGATACTACGGAAAGTGACAAAGCAAGAGCCAATGCCATAATCACAGCTACAATTTTCTTCATAAATAACAATCCTTTCATAGAAAAAAAAGATACAATAATACTAATGAAACAATTCATTATATATGCTAATAATACTCTTTATTAAGAGGTTTGTCAATTGTTAAAACAAAATTTAAACTTTTTCAGCACAATAACGAAAATGCACCAAAAAATACATCTTATTCACATACATATTAAACAAATCCTCAAATTAAAAGCACATTAACTACAGAAACATAGTACCACAATAATGCAAAAATGTCAACATTTAATTTAATTTTTTATTTATTCCGGGAGACAATAATAAAAAATAAACAGGGGGGGTCATTTGTATGGATAGTTATGATAAAAACGGTAAAAAACAAGGCGGGCATTTTCCAACACAGCAAAGGAAAATATGGAATTGTACTGACGGCGAAAACATCAGAAGTGATGTACTTGGCAGTTATTCGGGAACAGATGAAGCAGACGAAGAGCCTGTTCAGGATGCTGACGATTTATAACTTGCAATCTCTTGCAGTATAATATATAATGTAATGTAAATTACAGCAAGGGAATGTTTTTATGGATATAAAAGAAATCATAATTGCCCTTACCGAAGGTGAAGGCGTATCCGGCAACGAGCAAACTCTAAAAAAAGCAGAACTGCTTTTGAGTGAATATGCATCGGTACGCCGTGACAGCTTAGGCAGTATTATCGGCACTTTCGGAGAGGGAAAAACTCATATAATGCTTGACGCTCATCTTGACAGAATCGGGCTGATTGTTACTGCAATTGATGATTCAGGATTTCTCCGTGTTGACAAGTGCGGAGGCTGTGACCCGAGAGTTCTCAGTGCCGCAACGGTTACAGTATGGGGAAAGAAGCCTGTTTTCGGTGTTATCACAAGCACTCCGCCTCATCTTTCATCGGCTGATGAGTCATCAAAGGCTCCCACACTTGATAATATCTTTATCGACACGGGACTTGATGCAGACACATTGAAAAAAATCGTCTCCGTAGGAGACAGAATCACCGTAGATGCACCTGTAAAAAGTCTTACAAATAACATTATTACAGGATCAGCTCTTGATGATCGCATAGGAATAGCTGCACTGCTCAGAGTCGCTGACATTCTCAAGGAAAAACAGCCTGCCGTTAAGGTTTCGATTATATTCTCCGTTCAAGAAGAAACTACCGAAGCCGGAGCAAAAGCGGGTGCATTTGGAATATCACCCGATGAAGCTATTGCTGTAGACGTAAGCTTCGGCAATGCTCCGGGCATAAGTGATTCACAATGCGGAAAATTGGGCAGTGGTGCAATGATATGCATATCCCCCGCCCTTTCATCAGATATGACGAATGAGCTCATGAGTATTGCAGACAGCAAAGGAATCAAATACCAGACAGAAGTATGTCCTTCATCAACAGGCACAAATGCAGATGTTATTTCCGTATCAAAATGCGGTGTAAAAACAGGACTTGTGTCAATTCCCTTAAGAAATATGCACACTCAGGCAGAGCTTGCCGACTTAAATGACGTAGAATCAGTCGCTCAAGTCATTGCTTCTTACATTATAAAAAAGGGGGAAAGCCAAAATGATTAATACTATCAAAGAATTAAGTCTTCTCAACGGCACCTCCGGAAGAGAAAAAGATATCAGGAATTACATCATATCAAAAATCAATGGCAATTGCGAATACAAAGTCGATGCATTGGGAAATCTTATCGTTTTCAAAAAAGGCAAAAAAAGAGCATCGAACAAAGTAATGCTGGATGCACATATGGACGAAGTAGGTATTATTGCAACCTTCATCAACCCTGACGGAACTGTAAAATTCAGCACTGTCGGCGGTATTGACTCAAAGGTTATTCTCGGCAGACAGTTTATTTTTGAAAACGGAGCCATTGGGGTTGCCGGAGTAAAGCCGGTTCATCTGCTTTCCTCTGATGAAAGAACAAAAATTCCCGATTCCGATTCACTCTATATTGATATCGGAGCGTCATCAAAAGAAGAAGCTGAAAAAAAAGTAAAAATCGGTGAGACTGCTGTTTTTATTTCAGATTTTACTCAGTTCGGCAACAGCAAAATCAAGGGAAAAGCTCTTGATGACAGAGTCGGTTGTGCAATAATGCTCGACATGATTAATTCCGAGCTTGAATATGACTGTTATTTTTCATTTTCTGTTCAGGAGGAAATCGGACTTCGTGGAGCTGCAACATCTGCATACGGTATCGCTCCCGATTATGCAATAGTTCTGGAAACTACTACTGCGGCGGACATTATAGATGTACCCGAACATAAAAAAGTATGTAAAACGGGCGAAGGTGCTGCCGTTTCATTTATGGACAGAAGCACACTTTATTCAAAAGAACTGTTTGACACTGCATTCAAAATCGCAGGTGACAAAGGTATCAAAATCCAACCGAAAACCGTTGTTGCCGGCGGAAACAATGCAGGTGCAATTCACAAATCCCGAGACGGAATTAAGACTATCACTGTAAACACACCCTGCCGCTATCTTCACTCCCCTTCCTGCGTATGCGACACAAGAGATATTGAAAGCGTCAGAAAATTAGCTGAAGCTCTTTTGGAACATTTCGCTGATGCTTAAGTTACTGAAAAAAACCGAAGAAAAAGAATGTCTTGCCTTTTGCAGTGAGCAACTCGAAGGTGCAGTTATTTATACCCGTCTTAAAGCATACGGTTCAGACGGAAGTGAGGCTCTGTTTTGGCTTTCAAGAGACAGCAAAAACAAAATCAACGCTGTCTGTTCCATGCTTGACGGAGTATTCACTTACTGTTCTGACAATACCGCAGATGAAGAAGAAATAATAATGTTCGCTCATATTATGGGAGCTTCAGAAATAACAAAAAAAGGAAAATACATATTAAAATTTGAGTCATCACCAAATATCGGCACTGCATCAGATATCAGCGGCGAAAATTTAAAAGATGCATTCCCTGTTATCTTTGAAGACGAGCCATGCAAAAATATTTTCTTTTCAAAGTGGTATACAGACGCTTCTTACAAGATTCGTCATTCACTGATTCACGGAAAAGCTGTTTTTGACGGTAAAAAATGTATTTCCGCTGCACTTACAAGCGGCGAAAGTGATAAAATAGCAGTCATTTCCTCTGTTGCTACACTCAAAGAATACAGAAAGCAAGGATATGGCGAAAATGTTGTAATTTCGCTTGCAAAATCACTTGACAAAACAGTTTATCTTATGACCGATGACGAACAGATTGCCCATTGGTATGAAAAAATGGGATTCATACTTGACAATTGATAAAAGTACCGTTAGAATTAGCACTATGAACAAATGACATGAGAGGTTTTATGTATGAAAAAGATGTTAAAACGCACTATCTTGTTTTTAATTTGTAGCATGTTATTATGCTCTGTCACAACAAGTGCCCTGTCTGCATATGCTTACGATAATTATGATGATTATGACTTTATATTTGGTCACGATGAATCCTTTAGCTACGAGGAAGAAGAAACAACTCAAGACATTCCCGTTTGTGAGCATTCTTACATCGTAACTGATGTGACTGCAGGTATCATAACCTTGGAATGTGAGCTTTGTGATGACATCCAGACAGGCACAATACCTGAATACGTCGGCATTTACGAGGTAACAGAGTTTTACGACAATGGACTATCATATTCATATTACATAGACAGCAGCTTTAAAACCGGTGATACAAAAAATCTTTATATTTCACCCGGATATGCAACATTCTGCGATATTGAATTTATAGTATCAGATACAAACATTCTTCAAATCGATGAGATTTTTGAAACACATGATGACTGCTATTCTTTCACATTTAAAAAGGAGGGCGTTGTAACTGTAAAGGTTGTTTCAAAGTATGACAACAATACCATATACGGAACACTGATTTTTATTTCCGAAGACTATCCTACCTACATAAAATCGTATTATTCCCTTTCTGCCGAAACAGATACAGCAGGCGATGTTGACGGAAACGGAAAATTAAATTCAGCCGATGCTCGCTGTATTTTAAGACTTTCTGCATCATTAAGCTCTTGCGGAGCTGTAACAATGCAGTACGCTGACACAAACGGAGACTACAAAATAACTTCCTCCGACGCAAGAGTTGTGTTGCGTATTTCAGCAAAGCTTGACGACGAATCACTCCTCGCCCAATTCAACCTTATAGACACCTCTGACACCTACGGTTATTATTACTATGAAAATACAGCAGAAAAATCTTTGGTTGTGGGAGATACGGAATCACTTGACTACTTTATTGTCAGAGGCGGCAGTAACTTAACATGGAAATCCACCAACACAAAAGCAGTAACCGTAGACAAAAACGGTAAGATAAAAGCTGTTGGCAAGGGTTATTCATGTGTAATAGTAAGTAACGGAACAGAAACCTACTATTATGATATTACTGTAAAAAATGAGCTTCAGAAAAAAATTGATAATCTCAGAAATAAATATCCCGACGGATATTATTGGAACAACTACACACCCAGTGTGCAGTATCCCAATGTAACAGAGACTCCTTGCACGGATCACGACACAAAAACTTATGCATATTGCAAGGGGCAATGTGCAGGCTTCGCTGCTCTTATGTTCAACGAAGTGCACGGAAACAATGTAAAGATATCTTACGGTGTAACTTGGGATACTGTTCAGATTGGCGATTATCTGCGTTTGCTTCCCCACCATTCGGTATTTGTAACAGATGTTGTAAAAGAAGGCGATATCATCGGATATGACCGATATTCAGGTGAAAATATCACCGCAAGCAGCACATATATAGTAGTTGTGCATTGTAATTGGGGTAGATGCTGTAACATTGCTTGGGATGATTACTTCTCATCAAGCACATCAATTGAGTCATCTCTCAGCTACACAGCGAAATAAACAATAATTTATCTGCGATAAATTATTGTTTGAAGTAAGAAGTAATAGTGAAAAAGTAATAAGTGTGGAAAAGGCTTCGCCTTTTAAACCATTATAAATCGGGTAAGGGCGTAGCCCTTCCTCACTTCTTCACTATTCCTTATTACCTATTACTTTTACAATAATTCAGCGTACTGCTAAATTATTGTTTTACGGTGATATTATGAAAATAACAGAACAATTTATAAAGGGTAAAAAGGAAGATCAAAATCTTTGCGAGGACGGTCTTTTTATAAGCGATGACTTCATTGCCGTATTTGACGGAGTGACAAGCAAGAGTGAGCGAACATTTAACGGCAAAACAGGCGGCAGAGCTGCAATGGAAAAGGCTGTAAACGCAATGAAAAACATGACGTACGATATTGATGTCGCAGAAATGTTTGAAAAAATCAATTCTGCAGTCCTATCGCTTTATGACGGTGAACCAACAGGTGAAGCGGCTGTATGTGGAATTGTTTACAGCAATTATAAAAATGAAATATGGTCCTTAGGAGACTGTCAATGCCGCATAAATTCTCAATATTATCCCCACGAAAAAGAAATCGACACCATACTTTCACAGGTTAGAGCACTGACTCTTGAAATAGCTCGTATAGAAGGGGCAACAAATGACGAACTGCTGAAAAATGATATCGGCAGAGAATTTATACTTCCCATTCTGAAAAAACAGCATCTGCTTGCAAATTATAACGGCAATTTCGGTTATGCGGTGCTTAACGGCACTCCTTTTGACAGCAAAAAGATTGAAATTCACAGTGTTAACAAGGGAGATACAATCGTGTTGGCAAGTGACGGCTATCCGTTCCTGCATTCTACCCTTGAAGAATGCGAAAAAGAGCTTGAAAGAACCATAAAAGAAAATCCCCTTTGCGATAACGGTTACGTTTCTACAAAGGGAATACTGCCGGGCAATGCTTCATTTGATGACCGGACTTTTATTAAATTTAAAATTTAAAATACTCTCGTATTGCATTTATATCATCACTTTGACCCAAGGCAACCATAAGACGAGTCACAACCGCTTCAGGAGTGAGCAAGCCTGTCTCAATAACATTTGGCTTGTCCTTGATTTGTCTTCCGACTTCATAAACAAACAGGTCACAGCCCTCATACATTACCTGAGTTGTAAGAGCGATAACAGTGCCGTTTTCAGCCAGTTCATCTATCTTTTTAAGGTAACAGTGGGGAATCCCGCCGAGACCGTAGCCTTCAACAACAACACCCTTAAAGCCTTTTGCAAAGTCAAAAACCGTATCACTCATTCCGGGAGAAAGTTTTATAAACAAAACTTCTTTGCACAGATCATGATGAAATTTAACAATATTTTCCGTATTTTTTGCGGCGATAATTTCAGGACAGTTAATGCTTCTGAATGCATCGTCGCTTTTTGTTTTTATCTTTTTTGCATATGCTCCGTCAATAATTCTTCCTGCAAAAACAACTGCAACTCCACAGTGTCCAGAAACAGCGAAAAGGAGAGCATCAATAATGTTCTTCTTCGCATCGGTGCCTTTTTCACTGATCGGTCGTTGTGAGCCTGTGAGCACAATTGGTTTTTTCGGATTTTCTATAAGACAGGAAATTGCAGCGGCGGTATATGCTAAAGTATCTGTTCCGTGAGTTATCAAAAAACCGTCATACAGACTGTAATTTTTCTCTATCACCGATACAATTTCAAGCCAACAATCGGGAGTAACATTTGTACTGTCAATGCTGAATGGCTGGACACATTCAATATGACAAATTTCTGCATATTCAGGAACAAAAGACAGCAATTCATCCGCTGTTATCTGAGGAGAAAGGCCATCTTCGGTCATTCCTGATGCAATCGTTCCTCCCGTTGCAATAAGAAGAATTTTTTTCATTTTATCACCGATAAATTTTGTTTAATCTTCAAGTTTTGCTGATTTACGAAGAATTTTTCTTGCATCGGCGGCGGTGATTTTGTCAT
>CAYVTA010000064.1:0-12361 GCA_964454355.1 uncultured Eubacteriales bacterium
AAACAATAATTTATCTGCGACAAATTATTGTTTGACAAATTCATTACACACTGTTATAATATATGATGTATGTTTATATGATTTTTTAATAACAGGAGAAAATATATGTTACAGTACGAAGAACTCAAATTAACGCTCAAGGAATGCGAAAAACCTATAAAAGAGCTGGAGGATGCACTCGGGCTCAAATCAATGACAAAGGAGATCGAAGAGCTTGAGCTCAAAGCGGCTCAGGAAGATTTCTGGAACGATATCGACAACAGTCAGAAAATCCTTCAGCGTACAGCTATGCTCAAGGGCAAGGTTGAAAAATACACCCGTCTTTGCTCTGACTATGAGGACACAATGACTCTTATCGAGCTTGCAAATGACGAAGAAGACGATTCCATGATTGAGGAATGCACAAATGCCGTAAATGCAGTAAAGGCTGAGCTTGATTCCCAGACTCTTTCAACGCTTCTTACAGGTGAGTATGACAGCAAAAACGCAATTCTCACTCTTCATGCAGGTGCAGGCGGAACAGAGGCTCAGGACTGGGCACAGATGCTTTTCAGAATGTATCACAGATGGGGCGAACGCCACGGCTTCAAAACAACAACTGTAGACTACCTTGACGGTGACGAAGCCGGTCTTAAATCTGCAACCATCATGGTCGAAGGTGAAAATGCTTACGGATACTTAAAGGGAGAGATGGGCGTTCACAGACTTGTCAGAATTTCCCCCTTTGACTCTTCAGGAAGAAGACATACTTCTTTTGCATCTCTTGAAGTTATGCCCGAAATTGACGACTCGGTTGAAGTTGACATCAATCCTGCTGACATTAAAATGGATGTATACCGTGCAAGCGGTGCAGGCGGTCAGAAGGTTAACAAAACTTCATCTGCTGTCCGTCTTACTCATATTCCTACAGGCATAGTTGTTGCCTGTCAGGTTGAAAGAAGCCAGTATCAGAACAGAGATGTGGCTATGACAATGCTTAAATCAAAGCTCATTGAAATCAAAGAGAGAGAAAACCTTGAAAAAATAGAAGATATCAAGGGTGAACAGAGAGAAATCGCATGGGGCAGCCAGATACGTTCCTATGTTTTCATGCCCTATACTCTTGCAAAGGACAACAGAACAGGCTATGAAAACGGCAACATAAACAGCGTTATGGACGGCGACATTGACGGGTTCATAAACTCCTATCTGAGAATGCAAGCTAACGAAAAGCTTAACAATGCAGACAATTAACGGGGGCAAACTCTTGAAAAAATTTTTTATTTATATTCTGTCCGTAACACTTGTGCTTTGCTGTTTTTCCTCCTGCACAGGTAATTCTGACAAGACAGAGCTCCTATCGGACTCTGCTGTATCAGATGACGGATTGTTTATAGTAACAACGATTTTCCCGATATACGATTGGGTCAGAAATATAACAGGCTCTTCTTCAAATCTTGTTTATCTTGATGAAAGCGGAATTGATCTTCATTCTTTTGAGCCTACTGCAAATGACATTATTACTCTTTCAAAGGCAGATATTTTTATCTGTATCGGCGGTGCTTCGGATGAATGGGCAGATGCCGCCGTAAGCTCTTCTCAAAACGAAGATCTCGTCGTAATAAGGCTTATTGACATTACAGACGGTCTGACAGAAGAAACAGTTGAGGGAATGCAGGAAGAGACTGACGAACTTGATCACGGTCAAGATACTTCGGAGCTTGACGAGCACATATGGCTGTCACTGAAAAACGCTCAAACAGCAGTCTCGGCAATAGCGAACAATCTGTGCGAACTTGACAGCACAAACAAAGAAGCATATCTGAAAAACGCTGAAAATTACAACGAAAAGCTTTCCGAGCTTGATAAAAAATATGCTCAGGCGGTAACAAATTCTGCCAACAATACTCTTGTTTTTGCAGACAGATTCCCATTCCGTTATCTTACAGAGGATTACGGCATTGAATATTACGCTGCATTTCCCGGCTGTTCCGCAGAATCGGAAGCCAGCTTTGAAACGATCACTTTTCTTATTGAAAAAACAAATGAACTGGGGCTTAATTATATAATTGTTCTTGAAAACTCCGACGGAAAGCTTGCTTCAACCGTTTCCGATGAAACGGGAGCCGAAATACTTACACTCAATTCCTGTCAATCTGTTACATCTGATGATGTTGAAAACGGCAGAACATATCTTTCCGCAATGGAAGAAAATCTTGCAATCCTCACGGAGGCATTAAGCTGATGGCATTGATCACTTGCAAAAATCTTTCCCTTGCATATGAGGGAAAGCCAATAGTTACCGATATTGATTTTGCAGTTAACGCCGGTGACTATCTGTGCATAGTCGGTGAAAACGGTTCGGGCAAGAGCACTCTTATGAGGACTCTGCTCGGGCTCAAAACACCTTTTTCGGGAGAAATTATATTCGGCGAAGGGCTGTGCAAAAACAATCTGGGCTATCTGCCTCAGCAGACACAGATTCAGAGGGACTTTCCCGCTTCGGTCAAAGAAATCGTATTGTCAGGCTGTCTGTCCTCAAACGGAATCAGACCGTTTTTCAGCAAGGAACAGAAAAAAAGAGCTCAGGACAACATGGAAAAGCTGGGCATTGCCGACATTCAAAACCGTTGCTACCGAGAGCTTTCCGGAGGTCAGCAACAGAGAGTGCTCCTTGCAAGAGCTCTTTGTGCGGCAAACAAGCTGCTTATTCTTGACGAGCCTGCAGCAGGTCTTGATCCTGTAGTAACAGCAGATATGTACTCAATTATCGAAAAACTTAACAAAAATGATAAGATGACCATTATAATGGTATCGCATGATATTACTCAAGCCGTAAAATATGCCACACACATACTTCATATCAGTGAAAAGCCGCTGTTTTTCGGCAAAACTCAGGATTATCTGTTTTCCGATGCCTGCAACCTCTTAAAAAAGGAGGCTGACGGCAAATGAATATAATAGAAACTTTGAACCACTATTTATCCTATGATTTTGTAAAATTCGCCCTTATTGCAGGCGTGCTCGTATCTCTTTGTGCGGCACTGCTTGGTGTAAATTTAGTTCTGAAACGTTACTCAATGATTGGTGACGGGTTGTCTCACGTAGCATTCGGAGCGACAGCAATCGCAGCGGTACTCAATGTTACTCCCATATATGTTGCCCTGCCTGTTACAATACTTGCAGCAGTGCTTCTTTTGAGAATGGGACAAAACACAAAAATCAAAGGTGATGCCGCAACTGCGATGATATCTGTAGCCGCATTGGCACTGGGATATATGCTGATGAACATTTTTTCAACAAATGCAAACATCAGCGGTGATGTATGCACGACACTTTTCGGCTCAACATCAATTCTCACCCTTTCAAAAACAGATGTTTATATGTGTCTTGCTCTCGCAGCAGTAGTAATTATTTGCTATATCGTTTTTTACAACAGACTTTTCACTGTCACATTTGACGAAAACTTTGCTAGTGCAACGGGAACAAACACCGGCATTTATAATTTTGCCCTTGCAATCATTACGGCTGTGGTGATAGTTCTTGCGATGAATATTGTCGGAGCATTGCTTGTCTCTGCACTTATCATCTTCCCGTCACTTTCAGCAATGAGAATTTTCAAAAGCTTTAAAAGCGTTGTTATAAGCTCGGCAATTATTGCAGTAGTATGCTCACTTTTGGGAATTTTTGCCTCAATGATTTTTGACACTCCCGTAGGAGCTACGATAGTCACTGCCGATGCAATTGTATTCGGCATAGCTTGCATTGCAGGCAAAGTAAAAAAATAATATTATAAAGATGTAATATTCTTTTTTCTCTTGTCAACAATAAACATATATTGCAATTAAGGAGAAAAAAGAAAATGTCCTGCATAAATACAGATCCTTTCAGCTTTACAACACCGTCGCCCTATTCTTCGGATGATCAAGCACCTACATCGGATAGTGATGCAAAAGAAGACGCCGACAGCTCCGCAGCGGACGGCAGTGTTACAATAAATAAAAACGGACATTTTATACACTGTCTTACAATAATAGGACAGGTGGAAGGGCATTATATTCTTCCGTCCGGAACAAAAGCAACAAAATATGAACACGTAATTCCTCAGCTCGTTGCCATTGAAGAAAGCAACGATATACAGGGACTTATAGTAATTCTCAATACAGTAGGCGGCGACATAGAAGCCGGACTTGCCATTGCAGAGCTTATCGCAGGAATGAAAAAGCCCGTAGTTTCATTAGTCCTCGGCGGCGGTCATTCTATAGGCGTACCTCTTGCGGTATCAGCAGACAGGTCGTTTATAGCACCGTCTGCGACAATGACAATTCACCCTGTAAGAATGACAGGTCTTGTTTTGGGTGTACCGCAGACACTCAGTTACTTTCAGAATATGCAGGAAAGAATCGTCCGATTCGTCTGCGAAAATTCAAAAATAGAGCCCGAACGATTCCGTTCGCTTATGCACGCTACAGGCGAGCTTGTGACAGACGTTGGTACTGTTCTCAACGGAGATTCCGCCGTAAAAGAAGGTATTATCGACTCAACGGGAACCCTGAGTGATGCGTTGGAATGTTTATACGGATTGATTGAAAACAATGATTTATAAAACGGGGCGACAGCGTGTCGTCCCCGACAGAAAAATGCAAATTGATTTTGCGATTAATTCAAAGGAGACCAAAATGGCTGAAGATAAGAAAAAGCAGACATCTTCAAAAAAGAATACAACCACAAAGGCAGGAACAAAAACTCAGCAGAAAAAAAAGCGTATGACGAAAGCTGAGCTGGAACAGCTCCGCATGGAGGAAGAGATAAGGAAAGCTGAATACATAAAAAAACGTAATCAGACCTTTGCACTTGCCGTATTCGGAGTTTCACTTGTACTTTTGAGCGTAGTTCTTATCCCTGCATCACAAGGAACTGTGTGGCATTCTATCCGTGGACTTTTCTTCGGACTTTTCGGTTATTCCGCATTTTTCCTTCCGATAGTACTCATATACATAGCTATCATGATGACACTTGAAAAAATGGAGCAGGCTATCGGCAAAAAAATCTGTCAGGGCGTACTGATGGTATTCTTTATCAGTGCATTTGCCTATGTAATAAGCCATGAGGGTGACATTTCCTTCGGTAAAGACATATCGAATGAATTTTTAATGTATTTCAATTCGAGTAAAATCGGATGGGGTATTTTCGGTGCTCTTATAGGTGAAATACTTATGCTGGCAGGCTCGTCAAAAGCTCCCGCCATTGCAATTCTCGCAATACTTATCTTCCTTTCATTCATGTTCCTTACAGGCTTTACCCTTATAAAGCTTTACAGAGGTATTGAAAAGCCTGCTAAAAAAGTGAGCGACAAAGTCGGTGACAAAATTGAAAAAGTCAAGCAGGAACGGGCTGAACGTGAAGAATATTCAGAAGAAAACAGAAAACAAAAAAGAGGTCATCTCTATGTTTACACACAGGAAGATCTGCTTGAAGATGACGAACAGCCTGTAACCAAAAAGAAAAAAATACAGGACAAGCTTACCGTTGAAACGGTTGAAGAGGACACAAAAGCTGAATCTGTTGAAGAGCTAATTGAACAGCTCGCTCCCGAAGATCCCGTAAAAGAGGAAGAAAGCGAAGAAACGGAAGAAATCAAGGATATCTTTGCTTTAGCCGCCGAGAAACAGGCAGCAGAAGAGGAGAAAAAATTATCAAAGTCAGAAATTGAGGAAGCCAAGCTCAACGTTACACAAGAAATCCAACAAAATGAAACAGAGAGTGAGGATAACTATATGTTACCTCCTCTTGACTGTCTCAGACTTCCTGTCAGAAATACCAGAACAGCCTCACAGGCTGACCTGAAAGCTACTGCAGACAAGCTTATTGAAGCACTTAACAGCTTCAATGTTTCAGCTACAGTTATTGATGTAGTTCCCGGTCCGTCTGTTACAAGATACGAACTGGCTCCTGCTCCCGGCGTAAAAATCAGCAAGTTTACAGGTCTTGCGGATGACCTTGCTCTACATCTTGCTGCCCCTGCAGGCGTCAGAATCGAAGCACCTATTCCCAACAAATCTGCAATCGGTATCGAGGTTCCCAACAGAGGCAGAACAACCGTTACCATGCGTGAGATAGTAGACAGTGACATATATACAAAGGCTACAGCAAAAAGCAAGCTCAATGTTGCTTTGGGTAAGGATATTGCAGGCAATATCGTATGTGCAGATCTTGCAAAAATGCCCCATCTGCTTATTGCAGGTACTACAGGCTCGGGTAAATCCGTATGTCTTAACGCAATGATCGTAAGCCTTTTATACAATGCCAAACCCAGTGAAGTAAAGCTTCTGCTAATAGACCCGAAACAGGTTGAATTTGCCGTATACAACGGCATCCCTCACCTGTTGGTTCCCGTTGTATCGGATGCAAGAAAAGCCGCCGGTGCTCTGGGCTGGGCAGTTACGGAGATGCTCAACCGTTACAAAACCTTTACAGATAACGGCGTAAGAGATATCGGCTCATACAACAAGCTGTGTGATTCAGATCAGTCCCTTCAGAAAATGTCGCAAATCGTTATTGTTATTGATGAGCTGTCAGACCTGATGTCCGTTGCTCCTTCAGAGGTTGAAAATTCAATTACAAGACTTGCACAGATGGCACGTGCTGCCGGTATGCACCTTGTAGTTGCAACTCAAAGACCGTCGGTTGACGTCATCACAGGTCTTATCAAGGCAAACATCCCCTCAAGACTTGCCCTTTCCGTTTCATCTCAGGTTGACTCAAGAACAATTCTTGATGCTTCCGGTGCTGAAAAGCTGCTGGGTCTCGGCGATATGCTCTTCTGTCCCGTAGGAACAAGCAAGCCGCACCGTGTACAGGGCTGCTACCTTTCCGATGAGGAAATTGAAAAAGTTGTTGAGTTCGTAAAAACTCAAGAAGCCACAAGCTACAGTGATGATATACAGCAGGAAATTGAAAAACAGGCTCTCTCTGCCGCACCGAAAAAGGGTGCAAAAGAATCTGAAGGCGGAGCAGTTTCCGATGCAGATATGCAAATCATAACAAAAGCTGCAGAGCTGGTTATTGACAATCCCGATAAGGCTTCCATTTCTTCTCTCCAGAGACATTTAAGCCTGGGCTTTGCAAAAGCAGGAAGAATCATGGATGCTCTGGAAGAAAAAGGTGTTGTAGGTCCCCACTCGGGCAGTAAACCCAGAAAAGTGCTGATGTCAAAAGCACAATGGTATGAAATGAATGCAATGTCATCAGATGCACCTGCAAGCCCCTCGGAAGAACCTGAAGACACACTGCCATTTTAAGGAGGCATAAATATGGCAAGAAGAAAGCAGAACAAAAAGACGCCGCTGATTGCGATTATTGCCGCAGTTGTACTTTTTCTTGCCTCCGTTGCCGCTGACAAAGCAGGCATATGGGATGATGCCCTTGATACTGTTTCCGATAACAGTTTTTCTTCGGGAACCATAACGGCGGACGATGATGAAACAATCCTTGACGCATATTTTATTGATGTAGGTCAAGGTGACTGCTCATTGTTTATATCTGACGAAAGCTCCATGCTCATTGACTGCGGCGAAAATGAAAATGCACAGACCGTTATACAAACGATATCGGAAAAGGGCATTGAAAAGCTGGATTATATTGTTGTAACTCACGCACACTCGGATCACATGGGAGCAATGGCACAGATAATAGATGAAATACCGGTCAGCACCATACTTCTCTCTGAACCCTGTGATGACAGTGCTGAAACTCAGACATATGAAAAATTTATGGATGCTGCCGAAGAAAGCGGTGCAGAAATTATACTTGCTCAGTCCGATTATTCATTTACCTTGGGGTATGCAAAATGCACTGTACTTTCCCCCTATGAAGTATCATCAAATGAAAACAACAACTCCATCGTTCTGTATATTTCCGCCGGAGAGACATCTTTCCTCATGACCGGAGATGCAGAGCAAAAAATCGAGAAAGAAATAATCAAAAATTACCCCACACTGAATGCAACAATTCTTAAAATCGGTCATCATGGAAGTTCCACATCATCATATGAAGAATTTATCTCTCAGATATCGCCCGAAACGGCAATTATTCAGTGTGGACTTAATAACAGCTACGGTCACCCTCACGAAGAAACGATTTCTGTGCTGGATTCACTGAATATTCCGTATTATCGCAGTGACATAAGCGGAAACATCACAATTTCCTGCACCGCTGATTCATATACGGTATCCACTGAGAGGTAACAGGTATGTTTTTCACTTTTGAACGAACTGAAGAAGACCGAATTGCCGTACTTTCCGATGACTGCGGTGCAATTTATAACATCAGTTTATCCCTTATACCGCAAAACAGCCGTCATGGAGACGTATTCAGAAAAGAAGACGGCAAATATATATTTAATGAAGCTGAAACAAATATCCGAAGAATGCGTATAAAGAAAAAGAAGGATGCATTTTTCGGTAAGATAAAGAATAAATAAGGAGGACAATATTATGAAATGCAGGATATGTTCTTTTGAAATTCCGGAAGGCAAAAAAAGCTGTCCGAAATGCGGCAGAGTGGTGACTGCCGCTGACAAACAGAGAAGCGAACAAAATTCAACGGTTTCGGATAAAACAATGGTGTACAGACCGGCTTCATTCAACTCCTCACCGGCAAGCGGAGATACCATACATATCGGCAACCTTTTCAGCAGTGATCCCAATGCACCTAAATACTCGGATCCTCATGCATATGACAAGGCAACTGCCGATGCTCTTGAATACGATAAAATGTTTATGTCAAAATCTTCGGCAAATGACAGAAATGAATACGAAAGCAGAAACACTTACGAAAGAACTGAAAAAGAAATTACCGATGATACGATTTATTACGGCAATAATTACGAAGAAGACGAATATATTGAAGAAGAGCCGAAAACAACAAGAGGTGCGGTGATCCGTGATAAAAAACAGGCAAAGCCACACTTGAATTTCAATGCAAAATATCTTGTTATAGCTATTGCATTTATTCTCGGTTTAGTCGTTATTGTTACAGGAGCATATCAGATAGCAAACAAAATCGGATTATTATCGGAACAGAACGAAGCGGAATCCGTAGCATCGGGTCAAAGTGCAGAAAACCCGAAAAAAAGCGATGAAGAAAAGACTGAGGAAGACATAGCCTACACATATCAGACAGGCGTATATACTGTTTATTCCGACGACAGCAATATTTTTATATACAAATCCTCTACCGATCAGAGAATTATCGCTACAATTCCGAATAAAACCATTATTGAAATATCTGCGATCGAGGGTAATTTCGGTAAAACACTGTACAACGACTATGTCGGTTGGGTACGTCTTGATGAACTGAAGTTCACACCAAATGAAGTTAGCGAGCACACTACCGCAGCACCCACTACAGAGGCTTCGTCCGACACTACTTCAGCATCTCCCTCAACTCCGGGAACGTACACGATTCATCTCACCGACGGTTCAACACATCTTAATGTCCGTTCAATTGGCTCTACCGACGGTGAAATAATAACAACACTGGCAAACGGTACCGAGGTCTATGTTGAAGAAGTAAAAAGCGGCTGGGGCAAAATCTTTATAGAAGATATAGAAGGCTGGATATATCTTAAATATGTAAGATGACAATAATTTCATAAAGCTGAATTATTGCAAACTTAACAAGAAAGGGCTTCGTTTTTTTAACAGGCGGAATGCTTGTATTATGAAGTCCTTTTCCATTATATTAATATAGTCAGGTGGTTATTTTATGCTTAACAAAAGAGGTGCAGGTGTAATAATGCACATCAGCTCACTTCCATCAGAATACGGAATAGGTGTATTTGATAAAAACTGTTTTGATTTTATTGATACTCTTGCAGAAATGAATTTTTCATATTGGCAGGTATTGCCTTTCAACCCTGTTGATGATGCAAATTCACCTTACTGCTCAGCTTCAGCATTTGCAGGAAATATTCTTTTTATAGATCCCGAAAAGCTTGTAAAAATGGGACTTTGCACTCAGGATGAAATAAAAACTAACATCTATACCGGTTCTCCCTATACAGCGGATTTTGATTTTGCAAAAAAGGCAAGACTTTCTCTTCTGAAAACTGCATTTTCAAGAATTGATACCGAGCTTGCACAGAAAATCAAGGACTTTGAAAACGAACATAAGTGGCTTACAAATTTCTCTTATTTCATGGCTGTAAAAGAAGCCAACGACTTCAAAGCATGGTGGGAATGGGACGAAGAATTTGCCCGTTTTGATATTTTCAAAAGACGACACAGACATGACTTCGCCGAACGCTCTGCATTTTGGAAATTCTGTCAGTATATTTTCTTTACTCAATGGATGGAAGTCAAGGAGTATGCAAACTCAAAGGGCATTAAAATCATTGGAGATATGCCCATTTATGTAGCAATGGACAGTGTGGATGTATGGTCAAATCTGCCTATGTTCCTTATCGATGACGAAAAGCTTAAGCCCGAAAAAGTCGCAGGCGTACCGCCCGATTATTTCAGTGAGGACGGTCAGCTCTGGGGAAATCCTATTTATAATTGGGATGCAATGGAGAAGGACGGTTATAAGTGGTGGCTGAGCAGAATAGGAAATGCTCTTTCCGTTTACGATGTAGTCAGAATCGACCATTTCAGAGCATTTGCAAGCTATTGGGAAGTCCCTGCAGATTCAAAAACGGCAAAAACAGGCGAATGGAAACAGGGCCCCGGCATGAAGCTTTTTAAAAAAGTGTTCAGGAAATTCCCCAATGCTCCTATCATTGCGGAGGATTTAGGTGTTTTCGGAGAAGACGTAGTAAAGCTTCTTGAGGATACTCAGTTCCCCGGAATGAAAGTCGTTCAATTTGGCTTCGACCCTGACTCCGACTCCTCACATATGCCCCATAATGCTCAGAAAAATTCCGTAAACTATGTAGGAACCCATGATAACAACACTATTCTCGGATGGCTTTGGGAAGCAAACGAAAGAGAACGAAGATTTGCTCTTGATTATGTGGGCTTTGAAGGTGACAACTGGGGTGAAGGCGGATATTATTCAAAGAGCTGCCGCAAAGTTATTGAAGCTGTATGGCGTTCATCCTCCGACACTGCAATGATAGCATTCCAGGATATGTGCGGCTTCGGCTCTGATGCAAGAATGAATATTCCCGGTGTTCCCGAAAAAAATTGGCGATTCAGAACTACAACGGACACAATAAATTCAACGGATAAAGAATATTTCAAAAAAATTAATTCATTGTTTAAGAGAGCTTGAATAATGCTTTGATATGCAAGCATGATTTTTTAATTTATCAGTTATTGCAATTTCTTGTCTGTTTTATACAAAAAGGATTCAACGAATATTCAAAAAAACTTATATTTTCCTATTGCATTATGCAAATCTATATGGTATAATTTACAGGCTAAAACTCACGCAGTCCATTTGTGTGTTCCTGCATCAATGGTGTTACACACAGAAACGACGGCTGCGGCGGTTAAATTTAAGGAGGCAAAAAAATTATGGCAGTAGTATCAATGAAACAGCTTCTTGAAGCAGGTGTTCATTTCGGACATCAGACAAGAAGATGGAACCCCAAGATGGCTCCGTACATCTTCACAGAGCGTAACGGAATTTACATCATCGACCTTCAGAAGACAGTTAAAAAGCTTGAGGACGCTTATATGTTCGTTCGTCAGGTAGCTGAAAACGGCGATGAAATCCTTTTTGTCGGCACAAAGAAGCAGGCAATGGATTCAGTTAAGGAAGAAGCAGAGCGTTGCGGTATGCCCTATGTTAACGCAAGATGGCTCGGCGGTATGCTCACAAACTTCACAACAATCAAGCTCAGAATCAAAAGACTTGCTCAGCTCAAGGCTATGGCTGAAAACGGCACATTTGACCTTCTTCCCAAGAAGGAAGTTGCTAAGCTCCAGCTCGAAATCGACAAGCTTGAGAAGTTCCTCGGCGGTATCACAGGCATGAAGAAGATGCCCGCAGCGATGTTCATCGTTGACCCCAGAAAAGAAAGAATTGCAGTTGCTGAAGCTAAGAAGCTCGGTATACCCATCGTTGCAATCGTAGACACAAACTGCGATCCCGATGAAGTTGACTATGTAATCCCCGGCAATGACGATGCTATCCGTGCAGTTAAGCTTATTGCAGGTGCAATGGCTGATGCAGTTATCGAAGGCAGACAGGGCGAGCAGAATGCTCCCGAAGCTGCAGCAGAAGAAGCAGAAGCTGAAGCAGCAGAATAATTTTTAACATTTATAGCCCGTGCCAGAAAAGTGCGGGCTGTTTTAGAATAATACAATTGGAGGATTTTACTATGGCATTTACAGCTAAAGACGTACAGGCTCTTCGTGAGAAGACAGGCGTTGGT
>CAYVTA010000065.1:0-5984 GCA_964454355.1 uncultured Eubacteriales bacterium
TTTCGAGCCACACCGAAAATCATAAAAAACATCAATCGAACAAATCGAACAAACCTTAATTTGTTAGCATAGACTAACAGCACGAACAAAAAAATATATGCACTTTATCACACTAAAACATTGTATAAAAAATGTATATATTATGACAAAATTACAATATGGTAGTAAAATATTCTTTGTAACAAGTAACCGGTTGCATAGTGAAGATTAAGAGAGGTTGAAAATGAGTAAAGAGCAAATGGAAGAAATTAAGGTTATTTACAACATAGCATTATCATTAAGCGCATTATTTGGGTGCGGTATTGTTCGGTTAGACGTTCAAGGAAATTTTGTTGACAGCCGGTATAGAGGTTATCTCACTCTTGAAAATGGGAATGAGTATGAATTAATGTCTACCGGACAGATCAAGGAGATGAGAGAATGAAGAAAAAATTTTTAGTGATTGACCATCAAAGAAATACCGTCTTATTAACTGGTGAAGAATTTATGGATTTACTAGCATATACAGATCCCAATGATACTTGGTATGGAAAAATAGAACAGCACAAAACAAAAGGCGAAGTATATAATATTGTAAAGGAGTATCTAAGCAATGACTAACACTAACACACTAATACTAATAATAGTTTTACTAACAATCTTCATAGTAGCGCAGGCTTGTTTTATTGCAAGCCTTATAACAGAAATAAAGGCAATGCAACGCTGTATTACACGATGGGAAATGGTAAATCACAGGCTCACATATATAAATAATAGATTGAGAGGTAAAAGATGATTAATTCCTTTATTGAAACATTACAACAACGTATACCATCCATTAAGCGTGATATATTCCGTCAACAATTAATGATTGAGATAATAGATCGACTGAAAGTTAGTGACTCTGATCAGGTAGAAGTTTTAATTGACGTATTTTATTATTTAATAACAGCTTTAGAGAATGGAGATAATAATGAGAAAATTTAATGTAAGAATAACCAGCACAAAACCATCAAAGGACTATAGCGCACTAATCGAAGCACACAGTTGCACACAGGCAATTCTTATAGCGTGCAACCGTAAGGGGCTTTTAATCAGCCGTCTTAACTATGCGGTCGCTCTAGAACAGCCGGAAGTTAAGGAAGAGAGGTTTAATAATGAGTAAAAAAGGAATAAAACAGTTCTTTACGGACTCACAATACACACCGCAGTATTTATCGGGGCAGGATGTAAAAGTTCTGTCTACCGATTACACCCGACTACGTGACATAATGACTAAAAGATACAAACGATTACAGAAACAGGGTTTTAATACCAATTTCACCCGCAAAGTTGAAATGTGGGGTGGAGAGATTCCAAAATTGAAAGATCTTAAAAAAGAATTTGAAGGCGATATAGAGGGGTTACAATCTGAACTTGCTTATTGGCTGTCTGAACTTAAAGCCGAAGAGTCAAGCGAGGAAACAAAGGTTTCATATCAGAAAAAGGAACGTAAGAAGTTACACACGGCACTAACAGAAGCTGGATACGAATTAGATATAACGGAACTTGATGTTTTTTCGGAGTTTATGGACTATCTAAGAATGACAAGTCTTGACAGGGCTTTTTATACTGACACATACCGTGACAGCGACACTGGCTACAGATCCCGACGTGATGAACGGACAGCCAAAGAAAAAGACGCTATCAATCAGGCTTTTAACGAATGGAAGAAACAAAAGTCATTCAGTTTAGAGCGACAACAACAATTAAAATCGAGTATATAGAAATGATAATACAGCGGTGCAATACTTCTAAAATAATCCAAAAGGTATATGATGTAAACAGTTATCCTTATACAAAGTTTTATAAAACACCTTTACTTCAACATGGTAAAGGTGAGTCACGTTCAACAAGGCGAATTGATTATCTTAATGCTATAATGACACTGGATATTGAAACAACGAATATCACTAATATCAAACAATCGTTTTGCTATATATGGCAAGTGTGTCTAAACAATGTCTGTATAATCGGGCGAAGTCTGCCTGATCTAAAAAGGTTTTTTGACCGGCTCACAAAGACACTGGACGATAAAACACGTATCTTATGTTTTGTTCATAATCTGTCTTTCGAGTTCCATAATTTAAGAGAAATTATACCTTTTGAAGATGTATTTAGTACCGACAAGCGCAGGGTTGTAAAAGCACGCTATAAAAATATTGAATTTAGATGTAGTTACATTCTCACTAACTTATCACTCGATGCAATGCTGAAAAAATATAAAGTTAATGCGCTAAAGACAACCCTTAATTATGAAAAGATAAGATATCCATGGTCACATTTAAATGCAGATGAAACGAAATACTGCCTACATGATGTTATTGGACTTTATCAGGCAATTAAAGCACTGTTAAAATCAGAGGGTGACACGCTTTACACTTTGCCCCTCACATCAACAGGCTTTACAAGACGTGATGTAAGAAACGCTTTTTATAAACAATCAAGATTAGAAAAATTACAGGAAGCAATACCAGACTTTCCATTATTTGAAGAACTTTATGAAGCTTTTCGTGGTGGTAATACCCATGCTAACAGATGGATAAGTGGGAAAATTATAAAATCTGCCGACTATGGATTAATACATTCTTATGACAGGGCTTCCAGTTATCCCGACGTACTAATCAATAAAAAATTTCCGTGGAAGTTCAGAAAGTACCGCGGCAAAGTAGAAAATGCCTTAAAAAAAGGCTTTGCAATTCTGACAAGGGTTCATATAACAAATTTAACATTAAAAAATAAATGGTCAGGATGCCCATATATACCGATAAGTAAAACAAGGAATTTATCATCAAACAGGCTCGAAGACAATGGAAGACTTTTAACTGCTGAAAGTTTCGATATAACAGTAACTGACATTGACTTAAAAATTATAAAAAATATGTATAATTTTAATGCAACATACACAGATACCTATATATCGGTCTATGAAGAGCTGCCATCTCAGATTAAAAAAGTAATACTCACATACTTTAAGGGTAAAACAGAACTAAAGGGGATAGCAGAACGTGAGGAAGATTACAACAAGTTCAAAAACCGCTTTAATGCTATATATGGCTTAATGGTGCAGAGTCCGGCAAAACAGAATATTGATTATTTAGAAGACGAAATGGAAATATTCCAATATAGCACGGAGCAGACACTTGAGGAAATTTACACACAGAATTGCAAAAAGATTTTTTTACTTTACCAGTGGGGTGTATGGTGTACAGCACATGCAAGGGATGAACTACAAGACATTATTAACATAGTTGAAAAGACAAAAGGCGCACAATTCTTATATACAGATACTGACTCAGTAAAATTTACAGGCAATGTAGACTTTAGTGAATATAATGACATGCACATGGAGCAGTCACGGAAAAACCACGCAGTAGCGACAGACTCCAAAGGAAATGAACGATATCTAGGAATACTTGAACAGGAAGCCGACATTACAGAATTTATAACGCATGGTGCTAAAAAGTATGCCTATACCACGGAAGACAGCGAACTACATTTAACTTGTGCCGGAGTCAGCAAGAAAAAGGGCAAAGAGGAACTAGGATCTATAAAATGGTTCAAGGATGGCTTTATTTTTGGCGAGAGTGCCGGACTGGAAGCACTATATAACGACAGACCTTTCAACCGCTATTATAATACTGAGGGAAAAAAGATCTACTTATATAGTAATATCTATTTAGGGAAAAGCACATACACAGTATCAAAAAACGTAAAATATAAAGAATTGCTTGCAAAACTGCCATATATAGACTATACTTGAATTGGGTCTTGCAACAGGCGCATAATTGAATACAGGAAATGAAGTCAGGTAACGCTTCTTTCCAACAGGGTCAGCTAATCCGGTAGTTGACCCTGACATACTAAAACACAGACAAGGAGAAAAAACATGGAAATTATCAGAAAATCACGTGAGGACTTAACAAAAGCGGATCTTTACAAAATGATTACAGACAAGGGTATTAAGAAAATGTCAGATGCCAAAGGACAGAACTTAGATATCATTGACTATGTAATATATGAAGATCTTAACAGGTCAACAGGCGAAGTAATGCAGATACTTTCAGTAAAGACACCCAGCGATGCTTATGCAACAAACTCACCAACATTTATTGAGTCTTTTGAAAAGATCATCGAGTGCTTTGATACTGATTTCAAAACTATTGGAATACTTGAACAGAAAAGCCGTGCCGGACGTGCTTATTTACAGTGCACATATATAGCATAATTTTGACTACTCCCTTAAATCTTCCATAATATATATGTAAAAGCCACGTTTGGATATATCAGCGTGGCTTTTTCCCATGAGGTAAAACATGAACAGAAACAAGAAATTATACACGGAACTGGGTTACCTGAATTTTGATTATATTTTCAAGATGAGTGAAAAACATAATTGCCCTTATATTTTCATAGTTGGTGGACGTGGTACCGGTAAGACATACGGTGCACTTGAATATCTGACAGAGCATAAAATAAAATTATTTTTCATGCGTAGGACTCAGACGCAGTTTGATATAATAAAAAATCCGGAGTTTAACCCTTATAAATCATTAAATATTGATAAAGGAACTAACATAAGCTTTTTCACACTCACAAAATATAATGCCGCGATCTATGAAGCGGATACAGACGAAAATAACAAGCTTATTCCAAACGGTGAAAGTCTTGGTGTAGGTGGTGCACTCTCCACAATCTCCAATCTAAGGGGTTTTGATGCAAGTGATATAGACGTTGTATTATTTGATGAGTTCATCCCCGAAAAGCACGAAAGACCTATTAAAAATGAAGCAACAGCACTTTTTAACGCCCTTGAAACGATAGGTCGAAACAGGGAACTAAAGAAAAACAACCCCTTAAAGCTTATAGCCCTTGCCAACTCAAATGACATATCCAACGACTATTTTGTACAGTTAAAGCTTGTCGGTATCGCCGAACGTATGGCAGAAAAGGGACAGGAACTATACTGTGATGATAACAGGGGAATATTATTAATAATATTGAAACAGTCACCGATCGGCTACCTGAAAAAGCGGTCATCATTATACAGACTGACAGAGGGAACGGATTTTTCCTCAATGTCTATCTGCAATAATTTTGTGGGTGTTGTGCGTGATTGCATTCATTCAGAAGACTTACGGCAATACAGAATTTACATAACGCTTGGAGAACTGGCAATTTATAAACATAAGTCAGAAAATACCTACTATATAACTAATCACATATCAGGTGTTCCAAAACATGAGTACAGCACCAGCATAAACTCTATTCGGGAGTTCCGTGCAAAACATCACAATATATGGTTTGCTTACATTATAAATAAAGTAAAGTTTGAAACTTATGTCTGTCAGGTATTATTTGAAAAATACCATCGAATGAGTTAAAATAAATAATAATAAGTGCTAATTGTCGTACATACTCAGCCGTCGGAAACGGTGTACAAGTTCCGGAGGGAACATGAAACAGTTAGCACTTTTTTATTTTTAACAAGGAGGGTAACAACACTATGTCAGATACAGTATCTGCTATATCATCAGTAGGATTTCCGATTGTAGCTTGTTTAATTCTTTTCTATTTTAATAAGATAGAAATTGAGAACCTCAAAAAATCAATAGACAATAATACAAAAGTCTTAGAGTCATTACAGACAATAATTAAAGGTCTTAAAAAGTGACCATTGCGAAAACTTTATGAATATAATAAAATCTAAATATAAATGGAAATGCTAAAGAAAGAAGAGGTCAAGCACTATGGAATTATCAGACATTTTGACACTTGCAAAGGCTGGCTTTAATGCAAGTCAGATATCAGCCCTAGCCACGGTGCAGGCAACGGCGAAGATCCCAGCACCGGCAACAGCACCGGCAACAGCACCGGCAACAGCACCGGCAACAGCACCGGCAACAGTACCGGCAACAGCACCGGCAACGGCACAGGCAACAGCACCGGCAACGGCACAGGCAACA
>CAYVTA010000065.1:6084-12159 GCA_964454355.1 uncultured Eubacteriales bacterium
GCAACGGCACAGGCAACAGCACCGGCAACGGCACAGGCAACAGCACCGGCAACGGCACAGGCAACAGCACCGGCAACGGTTGATGATATTATGCGTGAACTTGGACTTTTACAGGGCACAATCCAGCAGTCGGCTTTACTTGGTGCAGAACAGCCGAAACAGGAAAGCGTTGATGATATACTTGCAAGTATCATTAATCCACCTGATATAAAGAAATGAGGTGAAAAATTTTGAATAGTTTAACAGTTGAACAGATTTACCCTATAGTAAATAGTGTCGTATCACAGGCAACCGGAAATAGCGCACTTACTGCTTATGATGCAAGTTCTTTTGTATCCGTTGCGGAAGTAGCACTTAAAACAGCACCCGATGTACTCTTAAATGCAATATCTCAGACTTTAAGCCGTACAATTATGAGTGTAAGACCTTATACACGTAAGCTTAAAGGACTTGAAAGAAGCCGTGAACAGTTCGGAAACCATGTCAGGAAACTTAATATTGTTGACAGGGATTTTGAAGCTGACCAGCGTTTCGATCTGACAGACGGTGAAAGCATTGACATGTTTAAGGTTCGTAAGCCTGAAATTTTACAGATGAACTTTTACGGACAGACGGTCTTTTCAAGAACTTATACGATTTTTAAGGATCAGCTGGATATAGCATTTTCATCACCCGAAGAGTTTGGAAGCTTTGTAACAATGGTTGTGACCAATTGCAACGACCTTATAGAGCAGGCGCATGAGAACCTTGCAAGGGGTGTTATCGCAAATGGTATAGCTACTGACATTACACTTGCTAATTCTAATCAGAATATTAAGCTTATAACAGAATATAACAACCTGACAGGACTTTCACTTGATGCAAATTCAATTTATAAGCCCGAAAATTATACTGCTTTTGTTGAGTTCTGTTATAGTATCATGGCTACAGTTGCGGAAAAACTGACTGACAGGACGCAGATATACCACAATAACGTAACTGGAAAACCGATTTCAAGACATACGCCTAAAAGTTTTCAGAAAGCCTGGATACATACACCCGAAAAAATGAGAATGGAAGCAATGGCTCTGTCTAATGTTTTCAATGATAAGTACCTTTCGGGAATTGATGCAGAAGCCGTTAATTTCTGGCAGTCAGTTGAAACACCCGATAGTATTAATCTTACATGTGGATATACAGATACAAGCGGTAATCAGGCAACAGCAAGCGTTTCGCAGTCGGGTATATTCGGATTTCTTGCTGATGAGGAATGCATCGGATATACAGTAGTCAATCAGTGGAGCGCGCCCAGCCCATTTAATTCTGAGGGCGGATATACCAATACAACCTTCCATTTCACCGACAAGTATTACTTTGATAATACGGAAAATTCGGTTGCGTTTATACTTGAATAGTGAGGTTAGGCGGTATGATAACAGTTACTTTATACAGTTTCGCAAAAAGAAAAAACTCTACCGCTTTACCAGTTTCGGGCACTTCTTCAGTGGAAGTGTCCGTTTTGCTAAAGGATGGTACAAGCGGAGAAAATCCGGTACTTGAACTTGAAAGTAACGACCCGTCAGGATATCTGAATTATAACTATGCTTATATCGGATGGCTTGGACGATATTATTTCATAACAAGTCGGGGTTATGATACGGGAAGCCGGATTTACTTACATTTAAGTGAGGATTATTTAGGATCTTTTAAGTCACGGATACTTCTTTCCAGTGGTTTTATAAAATATGCTGGTACTGGCTCACTAAATATTCCCGATCCACGCATGACAAGAAGTATCAATTATACTACAAATTCCGCAAGTGCCGCTTTTCCGGTCGCCGTTGGTGGAAATAATTATTTTTTATGTGTAACATCAGAAAAAACTACGGAAACATTTTACGTTAGCAGAAATACCTTGAAAGAACTTTTTGTTGACACTGATCTTTCACATATACAAATGAGTGCCGGAAGTGATGACAAGGCAACTATAGCGGAACTTGGAAACCTTATTTCAGACAGTCTTTTACAGTATATGACTATCGGAAATATCTTTCAGTATCTCAGAAGCTCTTATATTCTGCCTTTTCCACCTGATGATGAGTGTCTAGGTACAAGTAAGAATATATATGTAGGGCATTATAACACCGGAGTAAGCGCACAGCCACTGGTGGAGAACAGATTTACACAGGCAATAGCAATTTCAATCCCCTGGAGTGTCAGCGACTGGAGAAGATGTGCACCGTATACAGTAGTATATTTATATCTGCCTTTTTTCGGTATTATCGGACTGGATACCAATACCATAATTGACAGTTCATATCTGACAGTAAAGTATAGTATATGCTATGGAAACGGCGATCTTTCATACAGTGTTGAAACTGAAAATAACAGGATTGTTTCAACAGGTAGTACGAACGTTCGTTCAGAGTACGGACTGGGATTTTCTAATTCGGGTGTTACAGGCTTCGTCGCCAATCTTGCAAGCGGTGCTGGAAACATGCCTAATTATGCAAGTGCGATCAATACCAGCCTTGAAAACGGACTCGTTAATATACTTGGAAGTGGCTTAAATCTTTTATCAGCGGCACTTGACAGTAACGGACAGGGCTTTACTAATGGAGCGGGTCTTGGTGGCTTTTCGGCATGTGGTCTTGAACTAAGGCTTAAATGTTGGACTATAACAAAGAATTTTACAGACACACAGGCAAACTTTGCGACTCTTTTTGGATATCCGGTATTCAGGGCTGATAGTTTTGCGTCATATACCGGATTTTTACAGACCGAAGATTTTATGTTTAGCGATAATACGGCAACTGCTAATGAACGCGACTTAATTAGCAGATTTTTGAATAGCGGTATCTATATAGAATAGAGGTGATAGAATTGTATGATATACCGGTTTATTATGACTATCAGAACGTGAGGGATAGTATAATGCAGCCATCAACCGTTCATGTACATGATAATGCACTTTCAAGATATTTCAGACGTTACCTTTTAATGAAGGCTATTTCAGTTTTCAAGTGGAAGCTCCCCGACAATTGGGATAGTGATTATTTCCTTTATAATCTTTACTGTAGAGGTTATGTCGCAGTGGTCAATACCGATAAATTCGGGATTATCCCCCAGCATTGCGGTCTTGGTGGCTATGGAGTCTTTTACCAGCCTACTTATGCAATTATAAGCAATCCGCTTTTATCGGGGATACTTATGCCAAAATTAGGTATACAGACGGAACTTATAAAGCTTAATCATGACTATGGCGGTATACTTGATATCATTAATTACTATGGCGATTTAATGGCACTTTCAGCAGAAACAGCCGGAACTAACCTTTTGAATTGCAAACTTGCCTATGTCTTTGCAGTTGGTAGCAAGGCAAGTGCTGAAAGTGTTAAAAAACTTTACGATCAGATTGCAAGCGGTGAGCCTATGTCTGTTTTTGATAAGTCCTTACTGACTGACGATGGGAAACTACCAATGCAGATGTTTAATCAGAACCTTAAACAGACTTATATTGCCGGTGATGTTTTAAGCGATATGAGAAAATATGAGGATGATTTTTTAACGCTTATTGGAATACCAAATGCAAATACGGACAAAAAAGAACGTCTTATTACTGATGAGGTCAACAGTAATAATATAGAAGTTAAATGTCTTGCCGATGAGTGGCTCGAAAACCTTAAAATTTCATGCAATAAAGTCAATAACATGTTTGGTACTTCTATAAGCGTTGACTATCGTTTCAATGATGGAAAAGAGGTGATATCTGATGAGGGCTACAATATCAATATTGGGAATGTATAATTATGATAATACTATCTTTGATAATTTCACCGTACCATCAAATTTTGAAGACGGTGCAAAGGAAGCCATAATTAATAATATCCTTGTTGAAACAGGGGAACTGGAGTCTTTATATACCAATCCTGATTTTATGAAACAGGCTATCGGCTTATGGTGCAGTAAATACCAACTGGAATGGGAAGAACTCAGGAAGACCCAGTTATATGAATATAACCCTATTTGGAATGCTGACTATAATATAACGGATGACACACTTGAAACAAGGGATCTTGCCGGAACTAATGATACTACAGAAACTTATACAAGGGCACTAAATGAGGATTTTACCAGAGGGCTTAATGAAAATAATAACGGCTCAAGTTCCGTTACAAGTGAAATTAAAGACCATACCAATAAGCATACCGGACATGACACTACAGAAAACAGTGTCTACTCTTACAATAATAATACCAATGAACAGCCAAGGGATAAGTCTAAAATAACTTATAACTCTACCAATACCGAAGACGGAACTAACACGACTGACACGGAATGGAGTACAAGCACAACACAAACAGGTGGCACGACTACCACGCAAACAGGTGGCACGACTAATGTTACCGATAATGACTCAACGGATACTGGAACTATTGATACGGCATACAACAGATATTTAAGGGGAAATTACGGTCAGACCACAACACAGCAGATGATTAATGAACAGCGTGAACTTGTTAAATTTAATCTTTACAATTATATTATTGAGCAGTTCAAGGAAAGATTTTGTATTTTGATTTATTGATTTTTACTACCAATTTGATATGATAGTATTAGCATTTCCATTAATCATATAAGAAAGGAGGTAGCAAGGCATGTCACTTAATCAGATACCATATACCAATGTGCACGAACTTAATTTAGACTGGATACTTGCCAAATTACAGGATTTTGAGTCAAGACTTGAAGAAATAGAAGACTATGGAGATGATATTGCAACTCTTAAAAGTGCAGTAAGTACACTTGAAACAGCACTCACAACACTTAAAGGAACTACTGCTAGTTCCCTTGCAACTCTTAACGCAAGATGTACGGCTCTTGAAAATGAAGACGATAAGATACATTTATCAATCAATGCTCTTTATTCCAGTGTTGCTGATGATATCGCAGACATTACAAACCAGTTTGACGCTATTAATTCAAGTATAACAGCACTCAGGGCTTACAATGACAGTTCCAATACAGTTGTTTTAACAGAGTCTAAGGCTTACACACTTGAAAAGGTTAAGGAGCTGCTGGAGTATTTCAGCGACCCGAAAAGTATTTACGTTACTAATCCTTGGACTAATTCCATTGTAACTATACAGGAGTTCATTGACTATCTCTATGATCTATTACACTTCGCAGGACTCACGGCAAGCGAATTTGATGCTTTAGGTCTTACAGTTGATGATTTTGACTCTTTGGGTATTTCTGCCGAAGAATTTGACAACTATGGCAAGTGGGTTTTGTTCTTCAAAGCCGGATATGTAACGGCTACGGAACTTGAAACAATGCTTAGTGCGTATGCCAAAAAGTCCGATCTTACAGATATGGCAACAAAAACCGATCTTGAACACTATGCAACACTTAATGATGTAAAAGTTGTCAATCCGGTTACAGGTATACTTGGAAGTATTCAGACTGCTATTAATTCCCTTGCAAGCTTACATCAGAACGGTGTTACCGTGGATCTTTTTGATAGCCTTGAACTTACGGCAAGTGAATTTGATGCACTTGAAATGACGGCTTATAACTTTGATTTTAACGGCTTAATAATGCTTTACCAGCTAGGCATAATTCCTACTCCTATGACTGGAATAACAGCCGAACAGTGGCAGAATATCGTTGTGGCAGATAGTGGAGCATTATATACAACTGCATTACCATAAAAAGGAGATGATTATTTTATGAGTTCAACAAACAAAACTACCTATTATGAGTTGTCTCAGTATGTGGGTACTGACAAACCTACTTATCTTGGGGATTATAATTCGGATATGCTGGCAATTGATACCGCAATTCATACGGCTAGTGAAAATGCAAGCACGGCACTTTCAACAGCCAACAGCGCAGACAGCACGGCTACAACGGCAAGCACGAACGCAAGCACCGCAGTAACTACCGCAAATGAAGCAAAGTCAACAGCAGAAACAGCGCAGACAACAGCAAACACGGCTAGTACAAATGCCAGCGCAGCACTTGTTGCCGCAAATAGTGCAGTAGCTACCGCAGAAGCAAACCCGATCACTAACCTTGCCCCGGCTTATGATG
>CAYVTA010000066.1:0-12095 GCA_964454355.1 uncultured Eubacteriales bacterium
TCTGTCAACGTGACTTTCTGCTGCAAAATGTACTACACGGTCAATATCATTTTCCGCAAATACTTTTTCAATTGCTTCTTTGTCTGTAATATCAGCTTTTACGAAAGTATAGTTTTCTCTACCTTCGATATCTTTTAAATTTTCAAGATTACCTGCATAAGTAAGTGCATCCACGTTAATAATGCGGATTTCATTGTCATACTTTCTAAACATATAGTGAATATAGTTTGAACCAATAAATCCAGCACCACCAGTTACCAAATATGTTCTCATTTTTGTTCTCCTTTATGTTTTATTAAAAAAATCTTTCTTCTAACATCAAGCACAATGCATGATATATAGGCAAGTGAAGTTCCTGTATTTTGTATGTCTCCTGCTCTGGAACTATAATAGTGACATCTGCTATCTCCCGCAGTTTTCCACCATCCTTACCGGACAAGCCGACTACCTTTAATCCCTTCGCTTTTGCTACTATTGCAGCATCATATACATCCGTGGCGTTTCCGGAAGTAGAAATTCCCAAAAAAACATCTCCCTCTACACCATATCCATTCACCTGCTGTGCATATAGTAATTCTCCTGCTATATCATTTAAAACAGCTGTATTCAACGCAGCATGATTATGAAGTGCAATTGCCGGCAACGTTCCCTGTAAAGCTTTGGCCAGCACTTCTCCTCTGCCTGTATCTGCCATCTGTAGTTTCTTCGCAAACTCTTCAGAAACAGCTCTGCTTTTCACAAACCCCTTCATCAGTTCGCCCACAATATGATCTGCATCTGCCGCGCTTCCACCATTACCCGCTACTAAAAGTTTATGTCCTGACGCAAAACACGTCTCTAATACTTCGTAAGTCTGCTGAATTTCGGTTTTTACAACCGCTAGCGCCGGATATCTTTCTATCAGATGTTCTAAATACTGCATAGTCTATAAAATTCCCTTTTCTTTCAAGTCTTTCACACAATCCAGCAATGTATATGTTTCATTTACCTGAATTGTGTAGCAGCCCGCAGCTTTACCTGCTTCCACATCATTTTTTCCATCCCCAATCATATAGGATTTTTCTAAATTAATATGGTAATCTTCTGCTGCCTTTACCAACATTCCCGGCTTTGGTTTTCTACAATCGCACACAATTTTATATTCAATGCGTTCTCCTTCAAATCCCTTGTCCGGATGATGTGGGCAATAATACAATGCATCAATATATGCCCCTTCTTTTCCAAGAAGTGTTTCCAGTTTATTGTGCATTACTTCTAATTCTTCTACCGTGCATTCTCCTCTGGCAACCACCGGCTGATTTGTTACCACAATTGCCAAATAGCCACTGGCATTAATCATACGAACAGCCTCTGCCACACCCGGAATCAATTCCAACTCATCTATGTCAGAGATAAAGTTCTTATAAACATTCAATGTACCATCTCTATCTAAGAAAACACATTTCTGCTCTTCATCCAGATTTCTGGCATGCACTCTTCCAGACACCAAATCCTGTTCTACCTGACGATAGCGTTCCGGTGTTCCCATATCTTTTACATACTCCGGCGAGTCATAAGCATAAACTCTGCCCGATGCAATCAATGGCTTTAATACATCTCTATCCAAATCTGTTTTTTTCAGTTCCGTGAACTGTTCTAAAATCTCTGTAGAGATAATATGAATTCCTGCATTTACACGGTTCTTACAATATCCTCGTTCTTCTTCTTTGTGAATCCAGCGTGTAATCTTTCCATCTGATTCTGCAACAATCAATCCACTATCATACGGATGATTATTCGGATGTGTAAAAAGTGTTGCAACTGCGTTTTTTGCTTTATGGAATTCCATAAAGCGCTTCAAATCCACGTCAAATATCAAATCTCCATTCAACAAAAAGAAATCTTCTTTAATAAATTCTTTTAAGCAGTAAAAAGAACCTGCCGTTCCGAGCAGTTCTTTTTCCTCAATATAAGTAATGTTAACACCAAACTTTTCACCATTACCAAAGTAATCTTTGATAACCTGTCCCAAATGTCCGATCACTAAAATAATCTCTGTCAGGTTCTGGTTTTTCAACACTTCAATCTGGTGCGCTAAGATCGGTTTCTCACAAACCTCCAGCATTGGCTTCGGAACTTCTGCATTCACAGACGCAATTCTAGTTCCTTTGCCGCCAGCCATAATGACTGTCTGCATATTACCCTCCATTATCTGGTTAATGTAACACCTGTTTTGCTAATCTTTTCTCTCCAATAATTCAAAAGGTCACCCATTGTCTGTTCAAATGTGATTTCCGGTTCCCAGCCCGTATGTGCTTTAAACTTATTGCAATCCGGAACCTGTAAATCTGCATCAATTGGTCTCAAACGTTCTGGATCTGTCTCTACCTTAATCTGATCCTTCATAGGAGACATATTGATCAATGCCTGAAGGGTATCACCTACTGTACATGTATAAGAACCACCAATATTGTAATATTCTCCTGCAACCGGGTTCATTGTTACTAACATATAATATGCTCTAACAGCATCACGCACATCCGCATAAGTTCTTAGTGAATCTAAGTTACCAACTTTTACAACCGGCGGTATTAATCCTGCTTCAATCAATGCAATCTGTTTTGCAAATGTTGATTCATGGAACACATCACCACGTCTTGGGCCTGTATGTGTAAACATTCTGGTTGTCATAACTGTCATACCATAAGCTTCTGCATAATATCTGCCCAATAAATCTGTACCAACCTTTGAAATTGCATATGGTGATGCCGGATGGAATGGACAATCCTCATGAATACCAGTCTCCGGCTTTTTCTCTGGTGGAATTTTACCAAATACTTCTGACGATGCACACACATGAACAACTGGCTTGTATGTCTCATCAGACTTCATAAGAATTCGCAATGTCTCCAATACGCGACAAGTGCCTGTAATATTTGTATTCAACGTCTCTACCGGTGAATCAAAACTTGTCTGTGGATAGCTCTGCGCTGCCAAATGAAACACATAGTCTGGCTTTAATGCCGATAAAATGTGATGCATAGATGCTTCATCATTAATATCTCCATAATGAAGAAATACTCTGTCACCATCATTTACACGTTCTAATAAATGTGACACATTATCCAATGGACTTCTCCAACGGAGTAAGCCATGAACTTCCCAATCTGTATTCTCCAACAGGAAATCTGCTAAATGTGAACCAACCATTCCGGTAAATCCAGTAATAAATGCTTTTTTCATCTCTCTCCTCCTGCTTTTTATTCCTCTGGTTTATAATATAAAACGCTTGTTCCACGGTCTTCAAAAGAAAATGGAACATGCAATAAATTATCAAACGCTTTAATAAAACGTTCCTGCTTATCTTTCTCTACATAGAACAAAAGGAACCCACCACCGCCGGCGCCTAATAGTTTACCGCCAATGGCTCCATATTGTAATGCCTTCGCATACCATTCGTCAATAGAATTATTGCTAATTTCATTTGTCAGACCACGTTTCAACTGCCATGTATAGTCGAGCAATCTGCCAAATTCTGCCAAATCTGTTTTTGAGGTCAAAATCTTTTCGGCATCATCAACAAGCTTTAACATTTCTAGTAGTTCTGCTTCTTTATCCTTTGTCGCTTTTTCCTGGCTCTTTGCAATTGTGCCGGAAAATCGGGAAAAGCCCGTAAAGAATAACAATAAGTTATCACTCAGCATATCTTTACGCTCTTTGGATATAATGATTGGTTTTACCTGAATGCCATCTGCGTTAAAATCAATGCGGTTAAATCCTCCAAAAGATGCCGCCACCTGATCCTGCACACCGCCGCTCTCGTTGCAAAGGGTACGCTCAACATAAATCGCCTCTTTTGCCAATTGCATTTTATCTGCATACTGACCTTTTAACGCATGAAACGCATTTAACATACCAACAGTAAAAGAACTACTACTGCCAAGACCTGAACGCGCCGGCAAATCTGCATCATATCCGATATGAAGTTCATGCATATCTAAAAATTTCATTGCATTCCGTACTGCCGGATGTTCGATTTCATCCACCGACTGTGTATTTTCTATTTTAGAATATGAAACCTGATTACTATAATCAAAGAATCTTGGCAAATGCCTTACTGTCACATAACAGTATTTATCAAAAGTCGTCGAAATAACGCTACCGCCATGCTCGTTATAAAATCCAGGATAATCAGTTCCTCCGCCAAAGAAAGACATTCGGAACGGTGTTTTTGTGATAACCATGTTTTCTCCTCGTAGTTTAATACATTGTTTTGTATAATTCAGTCAAGCCTTCTTCCAGACTAATCTCCGGTTTCCAGCCAAGACCTTTCATCTTATTGATATCAAGCACTTTTCTATGAGAACCATTTGGTTTTGTCAAATCATGCTCGATTGTTCCTTTAAATCCGGTTATTTTAGCAATCAATTCCGCCAGTTCATTAATTGTCACCATAGAACCATAGCCGATATTCACCCAGCCATCATTCATGTCACTTTCTAACACTGTTAAAATACCACTTGCCAAATCTTTTGCATGCAGGAATTCTCTGCGTACAGTTCCATCGCCCCAAATTACCACCGAGTCCGCACCGTTCTTTACTGCATCCGAAAAACGTTGCATCATTGCAGGAATTACACTTGTATTATCTGTGTGCGCCGCATCAGTTACACCATAAATGTTTACCGGAAGCATGGATACAAAGTTAGTACCATATTCTTTATTACAGTATTCACAAAGCTTCATACCAACGGCTTTTGCTAACGCATAAGGTTCTGTTGCATGCTGTACCCACCCTTCATATAAAGCCTCTTCTGTAAAGACCTCTAAGTCTTCACAGTATACACAGCTTGCAGAAACAAATACTAACTTCTTCACCTGGTACTTCAAGCAATTCATAATGATATTGATTTCAATCTGCTCATTCTCTGCTAAAAACTCTACCGGATACTTCGAATATTCTGCCACTCCACCTCGCTTGGCTGCAACTAAAACCACATATTCCGGTTTGTTTTTCTCAAAAAATTCTGACACTGCTACGCTGTTACGTAAGTCCAATTCAGAAGAGGTGGCTGTAAGAAGATTAGTATATCCTTCTTTTTCTAACTTCTCCATTAAATAAGAACCTACCAGTCCACGATGTCCTGCCACATAGATTTTACTGTCTTTTTTCATCTCTACCTCAATATTATTTAATGTTGTTTAATACTTCACAGAGTTTCAAAATCTTTTCTTTTTCCAAGTCAGGACAATTGCCAGTATAAATACCATAATAATGAATATGTTCTGCATTTGGAAGAGTCGCTGGATCTATATGCGGGAAACGTTTTCTAACAAATGGCTGTCTCGCTAAATTTCCGCCACCTGCTGTACCACGACGGAATTCCACATTTTCCGCACGTAATGCATCTACCACTTTCTGATACAATTCATCGTTCTTTTCTTTTAACATTATTACAAATGCATAATTACTGCTACCTTCCATGTCAAAGTCTGTATAGAAAATATCTGAATTCAAATTCTCCATGAAAAGCTTATAATTTTCCTGTCTTGCTCTGATATTATCATCCAAACGTTTAATCTGATTTAAACCAATTACCGCATTCAGTTCTGTACTTCTCATATTATATCCAGGACACATAAATGTAAATTCCGGATGCACTTCTGGATGTTCCTCAGCAATCTTCGCCATATACTCAGGATCTCCACACTCACGAATCATACCATGACTGCGATACATTCTTACCCAACGATACAGTTCGTCATCATTTGTACAAATCATTCCGCCTTCAATCGTGCTCATATGATGCGCATAATAGAACGAGAAATTAGATGCCCAACCAAAGCTTCCTGCCTTCTGACCTTTGAATGTCGCACCATGTGATTCACATACATCTTCAATTAACGGAATATTCTTTTCTTTTAATACATTTAATAATCTATCACTTAATGCATTAAAACCAAGGACATGCACTAACAATACTGCCCTTGTTTTCTCATTGATTGCTTCAATAATTTTCTCCTCATCCATTGCAAGATTTGACATCTTAACATCTACAAACACAGGTGTATGACCAGCCGCCATAATTGCGGAAATATCACTAGACCAACCGATAGGTCCTACGATTACCTCTCCTTCACCGTACATTTCACGAAGTGCTGCCAACGTCATAAAATTTGCTGCAGAACCAGAATGTACAAATAAACTATGCTTTACACCAAGCCACTCGCTCCACTTTTTCTCGAATTCGATTACCTTCGGTCCCTGTGTAAAACGATCGCTTTCCTGCAAGAATTCAATTAATGCGTCCACATCTTCTCTTTTAATGTTGCCGCTAATCAATGGTATATTTAACATAATATTGTCCTCTCTTCGTTATTAACCTACTATTTTTCTCATTTTTTCTATGAAATGTCAAGTGTTTTCATATAAACGGCTAACGCTTCTTTCCAATCCGCCATTCGATAGTCACCAGTTAATTGTAACATATAATTATCCAAAATGGAATACATTGGTCTCTTTGCCGCCTGTGGATTAAGATTGGCATATTCTTCACTGGATATAAAATTTACTTTTGTATCCTTGCCTGCCATTCTAAAAATTTCACTGGCAAATTCTGCCCAATTCGTATCCCCTTCACAGGTCGCGTGGAAAACACCATAATTCTCTGTCGGTTCTAAATAACAAATCATTTTCGCCAGTTCCGTTGCACTGGTTGGTGAACCCAACTGATCGCAAACCACACTTACCTCTTCACGCGTTTCTGCAAGTCTAAGCATAGTCTTCACAAAGTTCTTTCCTTCTCCATAAAGCCATGCCGTTCTCAAAATAAAATATTTATTTGAAAAAGCCTTTACAAAGTTTTCACCTTCCAATTTCGTTTTTCCGTAAGCGCTAATTGGATTTGGTGCATCAAACTCTGTATAAGGTTTTGTCCCATTCCCTTCAAAAACATAGTCCGTGGAAACATGTATCATCTTTGCTCCCACTTTAGTCGCTGCAATACTTAAATTTCTTGGTCCGATTGCATTGATGCGGTACGCTGCATCCCATTCCACCTCACAAGCATCTACGTTCGTATGTGCTGCACAGTTAATAATGACATCCGGCCTTTTCTCTTCTATAAGTTTTACTACTGCATCAATATTCGTAATATCTAATGCGATTACGCCGTCTCCCTCTACCACATCAGTATTAATAAGTGTGACTTCTTTTTTTTCATATTCTTTCCTGAGCGCTCTACCAAGCTGTCCATTACAGCCTGTCAATAAAATTTTTTTCATTTTTCTTTCCCTTCGCATTCCTCTGATTCATTCCATTCTGCAACGCACTTATCTCTGGCAATATAAATCGGTCGGTTTTTCACTTCTAAATATGCCTTAGAAAAATACAAGCCCAACACACCGATGCTTAATAATTGTAATCCACCTATCAATATCACAATACATGCCATAGACGGCCACCCAAAAGCCGAACCACCAAAAAAGATTTGCCTTATTACAATAAATACAATCGCAAAAAAAGCAAATACACACATGAGCATTCCGAGTACAGATGACATATATAACGGCACCTCAGAAAAAGATGCAATTCCTTCGATAGAATATTTCACCAGTTTCCAAAAGGACCATTTTGTTTCCCCGGCTGCTCTTTCCACGTTCTCAAACTCAATCCATTTTGTCTTAAAGCCTACCCAGCCAAACAAGCCCTTGGTAAAACGATTATACTCTTTCAGCATTAAAACGGCATCAACATATTTTCTCTTCATCAGGCGAAAATCTCTTGCACCATCCATTAGTTCTACATCACTGATTTTATTCATAAGACGATAAAACTGTCTTGCAAAGAAGGAGCGAATTGGCGGTTCCCCTTTTCTGGTCACACGTCTCGTTGCCACTGAGTCATATTCTTCTTCTTTTAAAATGCGGTACATTTCCGGTAACAACGATGGCGGATCTTGCAAATCAGCATCTATAAGTGCCACATAATCACCCGTTGCATGTTCAAGTCCCGCGTAAATTGCTGCCTCTTTTCCAAAATTTCTAGACAATGCAACATAACCCACTTTTTTGTCCACTTTACACAATGACTCAATCTGCCCTATCGTATCATCCTTTGAGCCATCATCTACGAAGAGATATTCCATTTGAACTCCCTGCATAGACTTCCGCACACGTTCCAATTCCTGATACAGTAACGGAACCATACTTTCTTCATTATAACATGGAATTACTATACTAATCCGGTCCATTCTACTCCTACCTTAACAAACGATTTAACGCCGAGAAAAACGCCTTAATAGACGCTCTTGTAATATTCGAGCTGACTCCCACACCTACAGTCACTTTTCCCGTGCGGTTATCTCTCATCTGTATATACGCTGCGGCCTTTGCATGGGTACCTTCACTCAAGGCATGTTCTGTGAAGTTCAACACCGCCACATCCAGCGTACCAACGCACTGTTTTACTGCTATCATTGCAGCATCAATAGGACCACTTCCTTCTGCTTTGGAATGATATTCCCGTCCCATATGTTTGAACTCCAGTTCAACTACAACATCATCATGCAATGCACTGTGTTCATACGCTTTCGCCCTCATATATTCAAATGGCGACTTACAATCCAAATATTCCTCACGGAAAGTTGCCATAATTACTGCCGGTTCCACTTCTCCGCCTTCTTTTTCAGAAATCCGTTGAATTACATCTGCAAACTCACGTTGCATTTCTTTCGGAAGCTTGTAACCATACACACTTTCCATAACAAAGGCTACGCCGCCCTTTCCGGACTGGCTATTGATGCGTACCACCGGCTCGTACTTCCTGCCTACATCAGCTGGATCAATCGGCAGATATGGAACGGCCCATTTTTCAGAGCAACGCTCCTGCATTGCCTGCATTCCTTTATTAATTGCATCCTGATGAGAGCCAGAAAATGCTGTAAACACTAGTTTTCCGGCATATGGATGGCGCATATCCACATTCATTTTGCAGCAACGCTCATATACATCAATAATTTCATTTACATTTTCAATATTTAATTTTGGATCAATTCCCTGAGAAAACATATTGTAGGAAACCGTCAATAAATCTATATTACCAGTTCTTTCACCGTTTCCAAACAATGTTCCCTCTACTCTATCCGCGCCCGCCAACAAAGCAAGCTCCGTAGCCGCAACACCAGTCCCACGGTCATTATGAGGATGTATACTTAATACAACATTTTCACGTTCCTCAAAATGCTTATTCATCCACTCAATCTGATCCGCATACACATTCGGCGTATTTACTTCTACCGTAGCAGGCAAGTTGAAAATTATCGGATTCTCATTCGCATGATTCCACTCTTTTTGAACTTCTGTACAGACCTCTAATGCAAAATCCATCTCTGTACCAGTAAAAGATTCCGGTGAATACTCCAGTTGTAAGTTACCTGAAAAGTGCTTCATTCCTTCCTTTACCATACGGGTTCCTGCAACTGCTATTCTAATAATATCCGCCTTTTCTTTATGAAATACCACATCCCTCTGCAAGGCAGACGTGGAATTATAAATATGAAACACTACATTTTTAACACCCTCGATTGCCTCGAAGGTTCTTTCAATCAATTCTTGGCGGCATTGGCACAACACCTGAACCTTTACATCTTCCGGAATCTTATTCTCATTTACCAATTTCCGTAGAAAATCAAATTCAATCTGGGATGCTGCCGGAAATCCTATTTCGATTTCTTTAAATCCCAATTTCAGCAAAAGCTGAAACATCTCCATTTTCTCTTCCACATTCATAGGTTCAATTAATGCCTGATTCCCATCTCTTAAATCCACAGAACACCAAATTGGTGCTTTTTCTATTTCTTTGCTTGGCCACTCCCTTTCCGGATAATGTAACACCGGAACACGAGCATATCTGTTGAAATTCAACATAACTGTCCTCTTTATTCACCTAGGCCATTCTCAACCACTGTAACAATCGCATTCAGTGCAGCCTCTTCATCTTCTCCTTCACAAATCAGTTCAATTTCACTACCCGATTTGATGCAGGCCCCCAAAACACTCAATACGCTCTTCGCATTAGCCAACTCATCCCCATACTTAAACGTAATCCTGGAGGAAAAACGCATTGCCTCGTTACAAAGCACTCCTGCCGGTCTCAAATGCAATCCCGTAGGATTCTTGATGACCACTTTTTGACTTACCATAAACTTTTCTACCCCTTTTAAAATTCTCACTTCTCCCAAGCAAGGATTTTATAACATTGTTTTTGTAATTAAGTCGGCCAGTTTCTTCGCCTCTTCCTCAATTACTTTCTGAACTTTTCCTTCAATCATTACACGAACCAATGGTTCTGTACCCGAAGGACGAATTAATACACGTCCCTCACCGTTAAACTTCTTCTCAAGCACTGCAATTGCATCTGCGATTTCCGGATATTCCATATAATCCTCTTTTTTATGATTTGGAACCTTGGCATTTACTAATGCCTGTGGCAAAACCTGCATAACAGAGGCAAGTTCTGATAGCGGTTTCTTCGTCTCCACCATAACACGCAAAAGATTTAATGCACTTAACAAGCCATCACCTGTTGTATTGTCATCTAAAAAGATAATATGTCCAGACTGTTCTCCACCGATGTTATAACCGTTTTCCATCATATTCTCGAGGACATAGCGATCACCGACTTTTGTTTTCTCAAGATTTATACCTTCCTTCTGCGCCATCAATGTAAGTCCAAGGTTTGACATAACTGTTACAACAATTGTGTCCTTCTTTAACGTTCCTTTCTCTTTCATATGAAGGCCACAGATTGCCATAATCTGGTCACCATCTACCAGCTCACCATTTTCGTCTACTGCAAGCATACGATCTGCATCACCATCAAACGCAAGACCAACCTGCGCGTTCTCATATACCACTCTGGCTTTCAATTCATCCATGTGTGTAGAACCACAGTTTGCATTGATATTGGTTCCGTCCGGTTCCGTATGGATAGCCACCAATTCAGCCCCAAGATCTTTCAATGTCTTTACAGATGTATAGTGTGATGCGCCTTCTGCACAGTCAATCACAATCTTCATACCAGTCAAATCTACCGGCACACATTTTTTCATAAATTTCACATACTGATCTACTAAATCAAAACGATATTCGATTTTACCCACGCCGGAGCCAATTGGCAGTACAACATCTTTCATATCGTTATTGATTAAATCTTCTATTTCATCTTCTAATGCATCAGATAATTTATATCCTTTTCCATTAAAGAACTTAATTCCGTTAAATTCCATCGGATTATGCGATGCAGAAATAACAACACCAGCATCTACTTTATGTTTTCTGGTAAGGTATGCAATAGCCGGTGTTGGCATAACCCCCACGAAAATTGCATTTGCGCCCACTGAACAAATACCTGCCATCAATGCACTCGCTAACATTCCACCAGAAATTCTTGTATCACATCCAACGATAATTGTTGGCTGATGTTCCTGTTCTTTTGTTAATACATACGCACCTGCCTGACCTAATTTTGTTGCCAGTTCAATTGTCAACTCCGAGCCTGCCACACCGCGTACTCCATCTGTTCCAAACATTCTTGCCATTTTATTATTCCTCTTTTCCCTATAATATCTATTCGCCAAGTTCTACTGATGTACTCTGCGCTCCTGAATTCGCATCTTCCGTACTGATTACTTCCGTACTTTCCTCGCCTTTGTTTTCAGAATTATCACTTCCTGCCTGCGTAGAATTCTCCGTCTCGGTTCCGCCGGAAGTTCCTCCACCAGTATTCGCATTGCTATTTCCTGTAGACTCACTACTACCGCTCTCTACGTTACCATCAATCTGTTCAATCTTCACTTCTGCAAAAGCAGCCTCAGCCTTATAAATTGTTCCATCCAGATTAAATGACACCGCTGCCATATGGGTACCTTCCCCTACATTGCCCACTTCGATAGTTCCCTTTATGTTCTCTGCATTCAGAGCGTTATGGGCACTTCTGCCTGCCGTAATATTCACTGTCACATAGTGTTCGACATAAGTCAGCTGATAGCCGTTTTTCAGACCATTTGCTGTAATATTGCTAACCGGAACTTTGTATTCCTTTGTCTCAATCGGTT
>CAYVTA010000067.1:0-12027 GCA_964454355.1 uncultured Eubacteriales bacterium
CAACATTGTCAGCAACATAGGTATCACCGCAGTCACAAGTGTAAGTAGTGTAGCCTTGTGCTGTACAAGTGGGAGCAGTTATAACAGCAGAATAATCATGCCCTGTTGCATCAACATTGTCAGCAACATAGGTATCACCGCAGTCACAAGTGTAAGTAGTGTAGCCTTGTGCTGTACAAGTGGGAGCAGTTATAACAGCAGAATAATCATGCCCTGTTGCATCAACATTGTCAGCAACATAGGTATCACCGCAGTCACAAGTGTAAGTAGTGTAGCCCTGCTCTGTACAAGTGGGAGCAGTTACAACAGCAGAATAATCATGTATTGTTTTTTCAATGGTGCAAACATATGTCTCGTTGCAGGTGTCGCATACATACGTTATGCTGCCTTGTTGTGTACATGAGGGAGAAATAATTTCTGTAGCTGTTCCGAAATGGTAATGCTGTATTGTTGAATTAAAGAAAAGGACTTCATAGTCAGTTACACTGTCATTAAGATTGAATTCAAAAGTGATTTCTTCGCCTTCGGCTATTTTCTGGTCAATGAATAACAGATTTTCGGATGAAAGCAGATCTTCTGCGGTTTTATCTCTTACAACAAGCATAACATAATCATCGCCCACAACAGCACTTGTAAGAGTTTCACTGTAAAGGACTTCTTCTTCAATTTCAGTTGCAAGAGTCATCATCCTCATTGCTGATTTAGCAACAACAGTATCACTGCAGGTTATCGTTGCTGTGCTTAATGCTGTGTTTTTACTGCCAATCGTGATGCTTGCCCATTGTTCAGCAGTACCGCCAAAATATACATTTGTTAGGGCGTTGCAGTTGTCAAATGCATATGAACCGATAGTTGTAACGGTTGCCGGAATAGATATTTCTGTTGCATTTGAACAATTCATAAATGAATATTGACTTATGTTTGTTACATTACCGAGAATAGATATTTTTTCAATAAGAACACAGTAATCAAACCATGGTATCAGAGCTGCAGTTCTCCATTTTGTCATGCTGCCCTCACCGGCGATCACCAGTTCAAAATCGCTGTAAATAAGCCATATCAGATCTGTTCCGCAACTGCCTGTGGCAAGAACATTTCTTGTTGTTTCATTGACATCACTGCCACTATCACTACCATCACTTCCTGAGCTGTCACCATCACCCGAATCAGCATCGCTGTCAGATGAATCAGATTTGTCATACGGACATTTGCTCCAACCGAATGACAGCCCTGAAGATGTTGAAATTGATAAATAAAATGTTCCGAGATCTTTTGAATATTTAATGGGAGTTATGTCGATAATGGATATTGCCTTATCTCTTTTCAGACCGAATTTTACAGACAACTGCATTTGGATAGACAGACTTATTTTTCCGTCAATACAAGCAATACAGGAGTGCGTAGCTTTTTCTTCTGCAGTTATAGGCAGATAAAGTTTACCTGAAATTTTAAAATCGACAGGTACGTTCATATCTACAAAAAAGACTTTTATAATTCTGAAGCCCGTAGTGATCTCAGGTATAATATCAAAGGAGAAATCTCCGGAAACTTCTGTTTCAAATTTAAGCGTAGGTTTTTGCTCAATCTTTTGTTGCTCACCTTCTGAATCACGACTTGCTCCGTTTTTCATAAAAAACGATATAGTGCCTGTTGCTGTAAGAGAAGCGGATGCCTTAATTGTTATTTTCAGCGAAAATGACACATCAAGTCCCGGTACTATGGGTATATCGACAGTGATAAGCTCCAGCGTTTTTGTGAATGATGCTTTCCAGGATAATTCAGCTTTTGCACTTGCACTAACCTCTATCCAGTATTCAAACTTATAATAATCCTTGCTGAAAAGGTTAACATCATAATGAAAATTAAGGTAAAGAGTAACACTTCCGTCGACTTTGAATGATAATGACCAAGCATCGGAAGAAAATGTCTTTTCTTTAGAACCGCTTGTTATGTCATATGTTGTTGTTCTGTCCAATTTACCTGTTTCTTCGTCAAACTTAACGGATGAGCTTCTTGCTTTTGACTTTTCGGACTGCATTTTTGATGTGTCTATGTCAATGTAATCAAAGAGTTCACCAATTTCACATTCGTCAGCAGTTGTGATTGTTGTCAGAGAACCTGAAGTTTCAATTGTACCGATTTTTGTAAGTATGTAATCGTTTGAGCCGGAACCGTATGTAAAATAAAGTGTTTCTCCTGATTTAAGGGAAGTTATTGACTCATCTGCGTTTTTTATTATATAGATTCCATTGGTTTCATCTGAAGATTCGAGTATATTTACGTCTTCTTCAGCCTTTAATATTATTGCATCTGAAGATACAACAGCAAAGTTATCACTTTGTGAATGATCAAGATTAATAACAAACTCACTGTCAAAGTCAGCAGTTGTTTTTGAAAGAGATTCAACAAAAGCTCTTGTGTGGTCATTGTTGACATAGTTTTGACATACCGGAGCATTTTCACTGTCAAGAATAAAAGCTTTTACGATGTAATATTCGGGGACACTGCACTCTGCAAGTGTCACTGTAACCGTTTGCGTATCTGAATTAACAGATGTTCTTCCGAATGTGACCATTTCGGATGTGTCTTCATCGTAAACAGCCACAACCAATGTACAGTCATCCGGTGCTGACAGAGAAACTTTTGCCTCATAATCTTGCAGGGATACACCGAATATTCCTTTTCCGTCGTATTCACTGCGATTTTCATCTTCTTCGTTTATTGCTGATACAAGCACATCACTTAGTGTGTTGTCTGAAGTGTAACTTAATTCTGAGGATGTTTCTGCTTGCGGTGTTTCATCCTGTGCAAAAACGGAAAATGGAATAATAGTTATCAATGTTACTATTACAAGAATAAAAGATATTGCTTTCTTCACACTTAACACTCCTAAAGCACATTATTTCACTGATTCATTCTATCATATTTGTCATAATATTACAAGCAAAAAACAGCAGAACATTACTCAGCTCATATTTTTTTAGTTTTAACAAAAAAGAATGCAAATTTCGACACGATAAGTGACAGGATAAAAAATGCTGAAAAATGGCTGTATCAGGTGTATTTTTTGTCGATAAATTTTTCTTTGTGACAAGATAAGTGACAATGAAGTGACAACGAACTGACAACGAAGTGACAATGAAGTGACAACACTAAGATATTGTAATAATGATATATTGAGATATTGTAAGAGTGTGTACGCACACGCATAAAATAAAATAAATAATTATTTTATAAATAAAAAACAGCAGAACCGAAGCTCTGCTGTATTTTTTATAAATATCACAGTTTTAATATACTGTTGCGGAGGATATTCCGCTGAGTCCGAGAGAGCCGATATCCTCTCCGTTTACTGTGAATGTTATTGCGTAATCACCCATGTTGTATTGAATCGATTCACAGAGACTTTCAATCATGAATACTCTCATAGTAGCAACATCGGTAAATGTGAACTGTTCATTTTGTTCTTCAGGGATTATTCCTGTTGTCATTGCTGAAGATTCTTTCCAGTTAATGGTTATTGCTTTGTTTTTTTCATCAATTTCGGATGTTATTGAGAAATTGATACCGGTCCAGCCTGTGAGACCTGCGGCAATTCTTTCCGGAGTGACAGTTCCGCCCGAACATGAAAATTCCTGAGGACCTAAAGTTGTGCCGTCTTCCAGAACAGCGTAAAGTGAGCCGGTTATTGTTTCCGAGGTTGTTGTTTCTGTAACTTCTGTTTGTATAGAGTGTTGTTCTTCAGTGGATTCTTCCTCTGCAGTTGTTTTTTCGCAGGCACAAAGGGAAAATGCCAGTGCTGCGGCAGTTAAAATCAATGCAAGTTTTTTCATGTTCATTTCTCCGTTCATAATTAATTAGCTGATATTGGTGATGTTTTGCATATGAAGGTGCAATTTGTTTCCATGCTATCAGGTGCGGCAGTGTAAAGACCGTAATCAAAGTCTAACCATTCCTTAGCTCTGAGAACAAGGTCTTCGGCAGAACCGGAAAGGGCAGAAATATCAAGATTGCTGATGTCTTCGCCGTTCTCTGAAAGAATTGCATCGAATGTTTCGGTCAGCATTTGCATTTCCTGTGTTGCCATAAGCTCAACCATGATATCAAGAAGCTCCTCATTTTCGTTGAGCCATGTCATAAGCTCGTTAAGAGTTTCAAGTGTTTGGGGGAGATTTTCAAGAGACTGTGCAACTTCGGGATCTTCAAGAGCTGCAGAAAAACTCTCAAGTATGGGCATAACATCTTCAAGTCCTGTTGAGAGCTGAAGCAGAGCATCAAGAGTTCCTTGCAGTGAGGAAATGTTTGACAGCATACCCATAAGCTCTTCCATGTCTGATTCGTTGAGTGATTCGATGAATGCTGAAAGCGTTGCAATGTTATCTTTTGTGAGCAATTCGCTCATCGTATCAAGAAGTGCTTTGTTTTCGGTGTAGACGGTAAGTGACTTATCCATAATATCCATCATCTGATCAAGAGATGTGCCGTCTGTTATGAATTTTTCCAGAATACCGTTGGGATCTATTTCATCAATAAGTGTTGTAAAATCCTGAAGCTGATTAAGTACATCCTGAACATCACCCAATGTTTCCGGCAAAGCAATGTCCATATTGACAGAGGAAAGAGGTGCAAAGATGTAATATGTGTCACCAAGACTGAAATTGTTAACGGTTGCCGTGATAGTAAATGTTTCGGGGAGTGAAAAATCTTCAAATCCGGAAATATCAAGGTTTGAAAGGTTCAGACTTTGCTGTGCTCCCGGAGCACCTGCAAGGACAACCATTTCGTAAGTACCTGCACCGATCGACATACCGTTGGTAACTTCAATGTTAGAGAAATTCTCATAGGAGAGGATCATTCCTCCAACAGCAACAAAAGGTGCATACATGGTTATATCCTGACCGTTGATTGAAACCTGTTTGTAAATTTTGTTCGTCATGGTAACTTCCATTCTGAATTCGCCGCTTTTGCCTGCCAGCTCATCTGCACTGATTTCGGCTCCGTCAAGGAAGTATTTAATTTCAACACCTATAGGCAGTTCGGATTCTGATGTACCTTCGTAGTAAATATCGGATGATGCCATTTGCCATGTGATATTTCCGTTTGCCGATGTTGAGGAAGCATAACCTCTTGTTGTTGTGAAATCAGTGAGTGTTGTTATGTCTGAAATCTGAACTTCACTTCTGTCCGCATGAAGCCAATCTGAAACAACAATTTTGTCAGCAGAACCGTCCGAGTTCATATTGACATACACGGTTTCGGTTTTTGACACATTCTCTGTAGTATCGCCGTAAGGACCGTACACAACAGCCGCATCGTCTCCTGTTGCTGTTTCAGCACTTTGCTGAGTGTCTGCCGAACAGGCGGATAATAACATCATTACAAAGCACATAAGAAGTGCAGTTATTTTTTTTAATTTAAGTTGTTTTTTCATATTTGTGTATCATCTCCGTTATCAGATTCGGTTCCCTTTGATTTGAAATGGATGCTACTCTCGCACGAGGAGCAGTTCTTTCTTCATATTTTGGAGTAAACGGTTTCGGTTCGATATGTTGAGTTAACTCATGCTTTGGTTCTTCAACCGTTTTGGTCATATTATTGTTGTTTATATCTCTCACAACTTCTTCCGCCGGTACCAAGGTTATGCCGTTAAGCTGATTATCGGCATTTTTGTCAGAGCGTTTTCTTCCTTTTTTCAGTCGCTTTTTATCTTTGGGATTTGTTGACGGATCTTGTCTCCATCCAACAGTTGTTTTGTTTATAAAGCCTTCAAATAAAACAAGTATGGGAGTAAGGAACAGCATAATGATAACAGCACTGATAAGTGAACCTCTTGCGAGCATCATACACATGGATTTGATAAGATCAATGTCACAGACAAGATATACACCGAATGTTGCTGCGAAGAAGATCATTGAACTTTGGAAGATTGACTTCTGTGACTGGTTTGCGGCAGTGAGCATTGCCTCTTTTTTGTTGATACCTTTTCTTATTTCTTCTCTGTATCTTGTGGTCAGCAAAATTGCGTAGTCAACCGTTGCACCGAGTTGTATAGATGAGATGATGGTAGGTGTAATGAAACAAATCACTTCACCTGTGAAATAGGATATTGCTACGTTTATCCATATTGCAAGTTCTATAGGGAGAACAAGAATAAAGGGAATTGAAATTGATTTAAAAATGATTGCTATAACTAAAAATATTGCAATCATTGAAATAACGCTTGTCGTAATGAAGTCTTCGTCAGTTACAACCACAAGGTCTTTATACATTGCTGCTTCGCCGGTGATCTTTGCATCGCTGTCATATGACTTGATTATATTGTTTATTTCTTCAACCTGTGCGTTACATTCGTCCGTTGCACCGGCATAAGTTGATGTTAGCATTATTAATTGATATCCGTTTGCTTGAAGCATTGATGTGAGCGATTCAGGTAAAATATCAGTGGAAATCGAAGGTCCCAAAATTGATTTTAAGCTTAACGCTCCCGTAATACCGTCAACATTTTTGATTTTTTCAATCATTTCAAGATTGTCGTTGTCATCAAGTGAATCTTTTGTAATAACAAAGTGTGTGCTTGCCATATTGAAGTCTTCTTCAAGTACATCCATTGCTGCAACTGAGACCATGGAATCAGGCATTGAATTGAGCAGATTGTAATATTTCTCAACATTGTTCTGACCATACCAAGAAGGAATGATAAGAATGACAAACAATATCGCCATAACAGGTTTAAATTTTATTGTGGCTTTATTAAGTCCGTTGAAAGAAGGAACGAAGCTTCTGTGCTTTGTTTTGTAAATAATATTTTCACATAAGAGCAACATTGCCGGAAGAACGATTACTACGGTAAGTATTCCGAATAATACGCCCTTTGCCATAACAAGACCGATGTCTCTGCCGAGAGTGAGTCTCATAAAGCACAGTGAAAGGAAGCCGAAAACTGTGGTAAGTGAACTGCCCGAGAGAGATGCAAACGTGCTCATTATTGCTTTTTTCATTGCAGCCTGGCGGGTTCTGTACCGTGGTTTTTCCTCAGTGTATCTGTCAATAAGGAAAACTGAATAGTCGACTGTTACAGCTAATTGAAGTATTGCGGCAATAGACTGTGTAACAAACGAAACCTCTCCAAAAATAAAATTTGTACCCATGTTGTACAAAACTGCAATTCCGAGAGCAACAAGGATAATTACGTTTAACGCAAATGAGTCCATTGTAAATGCAAGCACAAGCGTTGCAAGACCTACAGCGACAACAATATATATAGGCATTTCGGAGTAGAGCATCTCTCTTAAATCGTCTGACATTGCCGCAGTACCACTGATAAGCGTCTGCTCGTTTATCAGCTTTTTAATTTGTGATATGGAGTCCAAAGTCTCTTCAGAAGCACCTTGCGACTTGAACTGAACCATCATCAACGTACTGTCTTTTTCTTCGTTATAAAGCATGGAAGCAATAGAGTCAGGAAGCATTGACAGCGGAATAGGAGAGTCTGACAATGCACCCATCCACAATACCTTGGAAACATTCTCCATTTCGGTAATGTTATCTTCCAGCTCATATATGTCATTTTGAGTCATTCCCTGAACAACTATGATAGCCATTGACGCTTCATGGAAATCTTCGTCAAGTATATCAAGTCCCTGAACTGAGTCAAGCTCTTCAGGAAGATAAGAAAGAATATCATAATTAATAGGTGTCAATATCATACCGAGAAACGAAGGTATTAACAGCAGTAATGATATCAGCACTACTTTTTTCGGATTTTTTGTTATCCATGTTGCAAGAGAGTTTATCATAAAATTAACCCCTTAGGTTGATAAAAATTTTAATAACTTAATTCCACACAACAGTGTTTCCTATGTAATTGTACACTGAAAATAAAAAATTGTCAATTAAATTATTAATATTATCCCTTTGTTTGGTTAACTGAATATTAACATTTTGTTTTGATTTGTTGATTTTGTCAAATTTTTTTACCGGCGGTAACAATTGTATACGTATGGTACTGCATATTATACCTTTAAATGTACCAATTAGGTTTAATTTATAATAATCTCTTGACATTGCGAACAAATGTTTCTATACTTTATTTTGGCAGGAACATATGTTCGTTTTCTTTATGTTAGGGGAATTAAATTCGGCTTTCCTTTCCCCAAAAAAAACAACAAGAGGTGAGAATATGGAAACGATATCATACGGTGATTTCAGAATTTCGGATTCATCGGCATCCGATCTCAGACAGATAGACTGCGAATGTGCCGCTTGTCTTTATGAAGCGGGAAAGCTTGCTGTTGAGGATGTTTTGGCTGCAATCATAAATAATGAACTTACCGAGACTGAAAAAGAGGCGGTTAATCGGTATTGGTTTGAGAGAGAAAAAATATCACATATTGCTGCTGTTAACGGTGTCAGCGATGATTCTGTCAGAAAAAGCCTGAAACGGGCTCAGAAGAAAATATATGCCGGTCTTAAATATGTTGTATTGTACAACTCTGTTATTGGCAGTGAGGACAGGCTGCCTGAAAATTTCAGATTTAAAATTATCAGATGTATTGACGGAAGGGAGCTGATTTCATGAATAAATCACTCGAACAACTGGCAACGGAATATGATGAATCTATAAAAATGCTGGAGGCGTGTATTCCCGCTATAAGAAAAGAACGCCGTCAGGCAATCGCAGAATCAAATGCAGATGAAGCAAAAAGACTTTCAGCAAAACTTGCAGTCATGTATGAAGAAATACGAGATATGCGGATCGTTTCAGAAAGCTTGAAAAATTATTACGATAACAGCAGTTTTGAAAAAAAATTAACGGAGGCATCATAAATGATTCTAAACAGAATAGTAATAACAGAAGGTGATCCCTTGCGTTTTCATGTTAATCACACTGAAAACGGCGAGATTTATGAGAAGGGAACCGGCGAGACATATTTTGCAACCATTGCAATGGAGGATAATCCCGATATACTTGTTGCAAGTCTTAATCCCACAACTGCCGATTTTGACTTCCCGCTGAATCTCAGTGAAGGATCATATGTTTTTGAAGTGGGGATAAAATCGGCTGACGGTGATAAAAGAATCCTGTTGCCGGCTCTTGATGAACGGCATAATGCTCTTAACCAGATACTTGTTTTAAGGAGGTTATGTAATGATTAATTTGAATGCAAGTATTACCGTTCCCGAAGTTGCTGCAAGTACATATCCTCAGGGACCCAAAGGAATAGGCATCTCAAGCTTTACGCAGAACGGTAACATAATAACAGTTACCTTTGATGACGGTTCTACAGAAACTCTTACATTTCCGGATTGGTGGTTCGGAACAATGGCTGAATACAATGCCATGACCGATGAAGAGAAAAGTCTTTACACACTTCATTTTATAGAGGAGTAGGAATTTTATGGTTATAAAAGACGGTAAATCCTATTATCCGTTAGAGCTTGAAAAAATTATTTCTCCGCAAGGCGGAATTGTGTACGACCGTAAGATATGGAGCATAAAATGTAAATTGTGTGAAAGTAACGGTCATATTATGGTTGATAATACCGGAGCAACAATACTTTTGAAGCGTAACGGTATCAACAGAGAAACAGCTTATACATCCGCCTATTCAGGTGAGGAAATAGAGAAATTTATTACGGAGGTGCTTCAATGAGTGAATATAAGTTAAGACATAGCGGAGCAGAGCTTGACGATGCGATTAGTAAGGTACAGAAAGGGTATATATTACCTACCGGCAATAAAGAAATTACCGACAATGATGTATATGATGTGACTGAATATGCAGGAGTGATTGTTTATGTGTCAAATCTGACAAAAAGAGCAAGCGGTACTTTAACATTGAGTAGTGATATTTACGGTGTTCAAACATCATACGATACATCCGGACTAAAAATTGACATAGGTTTTGTCCCAAAATTTTTTGTATTCAGACAATTAGATAATCCAACAGGGTCAATTACGGGAGCAAAAGATTCAGCTTATAATATAATCTTAAATTCTATAAGTTACTTTGATGATTTTGTAGTGACCGACGGTGCAAATCAGGATTTGACAAAGTTGAAATTTACAGAGTTTCTTAAACCGGCAGGTTCGGGTGCAACTTTATCAATAAATAACACAGGTTTTTACCTTAATCCTGATAACCCTGAGGAAGTGTATTTCTATGTCAATAGCAGCTCATATAAAATAAGGGCAGGAAGTTGGTTTTGGGAGGCGTATGCATAATGAAATATTATAAACATACCAACAACGGAGTAACTTATTATGAAGCCCGTGAAACGGAGATCACTGTTTCAAATAACTGTATCGAAATTCTTAAGGAGGATTATGAAACAGCGGTTGAATCAATCCAAACAAAAATAGAAGCCGAAGCACAAGCCGCCGAACAGTCAAAAAATGACCGTATAGCAGAGCTTGAAGCCGAAAATGCCGCATTGCTTTATCAATTGATGACAGGAGAGGAGCTTACAGATGTTTGAGAAGATTAAATATTATTATTTAAGCGGGCTTTATGGGGGTAAGCATCTTAATAAATTGCTTTCCGTAGGTGCAATCACTCAGGCTGAATACAACGAAATTAAAGGAGATGTTTAAAATGGCGAAAGAAATTTTAACCAAAGGAATAGATGTTTCCTATGCAAACGGTAAAATTGATTGGGAAAAAACTAAATCAAATATTGATTTTGCAATACTTCGCTGCGGATACGGCAGTGATTACACAAGTCAGGATGATGCACAGTGGCTTAATAATATTACAGCCTGTGAAAAATATGGCATTGCTTACGGAGTGTATCTTTACAGCTATGCAACAACAGTTGAAAAGGCAAAGAGTGAAGCGGCTCATGTCATAAGACTTCTGAAGGGGCATAATCCTGATATGCCCGTATTCCTTGACCTTGAGGAATCAAGAATTTCAGCTTTAAGCAAAGATAAAATACTTGAGATTGCAAAGGTTTTTTGTCAAGAAATTACATCAGCCGGCTATCTTTACGGTACATATTCAAATAAACATTGGTTTACAAATTATCTTACTGATGAATGGTACGATAAATACCCAAAATGGCTTGCTCAGTATAACAACAAAGTCACATATACGGGGACGTATGATATCTGGCAGTATTCAAGCACAGGAAGTGTCAGCGGAATCACCGGAAATGTTGACATGAATTATTGTTACACATCATATCTTAAAGGTGACGTTGACGGAGACGGGAAGAAAACTGCGGCTGATGCAAGAAAAACCCTCAGAGCTGCCGCAAAGCTTGAAACACTTTCAGAAACAGCAGCATATGCAGCCGATGTGAATAACGACGGCGATATCACAGCCGCCGATGCACAAAAAATTCTCAATGATGTTGCGGGGGTGAAGTGATGACTAATGAGGAAATTGTTGAGAGAATAACAGCGGTTGAACAAGCTGTCAAATCGGCACAGCATCAGCTTGATGAGCAAAAAGAGTTGACAAATTCCATACATGAGCTTGCATCTGAAGTACGTTTTATGCGGTCGGACATTAATAAAATGCAGACCGATATTGATGAAATCAAAGCAAAGCCAACAAAACGCTATGAGCTTATCGTGACTACAATTATCACCGCTCTGTTAAGCGGTATTATAGGCTTTGTGATTTCAACTGTTTTAAATTAAGCGAAGGATAAACACAATGGAAATTTTAACTTACATAACTGAAAACGCACTGATTCTTATCCCTGTGCTTCTCATCATGGGTCAGATAATCAAAAATATAGAGAAAATCTCCGATAAATGGATTCCCGTAATTCTTCTACCGATTGGCATTGTCGGTGCTATGGCTCTCGGAGGTTGGACTGTAGCTTCTGCAATACAGGGCATACTCGTCACCGGTGCCGCTGTCTACGGCAATCAGATTGTCAAGCAGCTTAAAAAGGATGAATAGATAAAAAACAAAAACGACAGAGGAGTAAAAAAATCCTTTGTCGTTTTCTTCAATTTGAACAATAATTTATCGTACAATTTTGATTGTGCCACATAAAAGTTTTGGTCGAGCT
>CAYVTA010000068.1:0-11539 GCA_964454355.1 uncultured Eubacteriales bacterium
TCAAAAGGGCAACGCCCTTTGTCGCACTCCGCAGAGTGCGACAACTCCTTTGCTTAAAAAAGTGCAGGAGGGGAGCAAAAACAGTCCTGCGTGACTGTTTTTGTGTGGGGAACCCTCGCCGGGGGTTCCCCGTTACATCGCAGATAAATTATTGTTTATTTTATCACATCTTATCACATCGTAAAACAAAATACAATATTACATTATAAAGAAATTTTGTATAAAGCGACAAAAAATATTCTTCATCACTTTAAAGTGTTGACATATTGAAGAATCAGTACTATAATGAGTTCATTATTTAATTAAGAGGATGATATTATGAAAATCGGTATTGTTGGATTAGGTCTCATAGGCGGTTCAATGGCAAAGGCATTCAGATTTTACACCGATAATAAAATATACGGATACAACAGAACGGAATCTATTGTTGACGAAGCAATATCTGCTAATGTGCTTGACGGATATCTGACAGAAAACAATCTGCCGAAATGCAAACTGATTATAATATCTCTTTACCCTGAAGCAACAATTGAATATGTAAAGAAAAATGCACATCTTATTGATAAAGATGCAATTGTTATTGACTGCGGCGGTGTTAAAAGGCTTGTTTGTGATGAAATTGAGCCTATTGCACAGGAGTACGGATTTACATTCATAGGTGCTCATCCAATGGCAGGTCTTCATATGTCCGGATGGGCATACTCAAATGAGGATATGTTCAGAAACGCATCACTTGTTCTTTGTCCGAAAGAGTATGTTTCTGATGAAAAGGTGACTTTTTTGAAAGATGTCTTTACGAAAATAGGATTTACAAATATTCAAATCGCCACTCCTGAGGAGCACGACAGAATCATTGCATATACATCTCAGCTCTGTCATGTTGTTTCAAACGCTTATGTAAAAAATGAAGCGGCAATGCTTCATAAAGGCTTTTCTGCCGGTTCTTACAGAGATTTAACCCGTGTCGCAAAGCTGAATGAGCATATGTGGACAGAATTATTTTTAGAAAATCAAGATTATCTGCTCAGAGAGCTTGACGAACTGATATCAAATTTAGTACAATATAGAGAAGCATTGAGCAATTCCGACGGAGAAACTTTGCTGAAGCTTCTCCGTGACGGCAGAATCAGAAAAGAAACGATAGACGGCATTATTTACAGAAATTAAGGTGGGTCAAATGAATACTGTTAAGGTAAGTGCATCAAAAGATTATAACATATATATCGGCAACGGACTTATTAATGACTGCGGCAGAATGATAAAAAATGAACTTGGAGTTTGTACGGCTGTAATTATCACGGATGATAATGTAGATATGATTTACGCTCAAAGAGTAACAGCATCCCTTGAAAGTGCAGGATTCAGAACGGTCAAGTTTGTCTTTCCTCACGGAGAAGAGTCAAAGTCTGTTGATACATATTCCGATATTCTCACTTTCCTTGCAGAAAATCAGATTACAAGATCGGACATGATAGTTGCATTAGGCGGCGGCATCCCCGGAGATATGGGTGGTTTTGCAGCAGCAACATTCCTCAGAGGAATCAAATTTGTTCAAATGCCAACTACCCTGCTTTCTGCTGTAGATTCGTCTGTCGGAGGAAAAACCGCTGTTAATCTTCCCTGCGGAAAGAATCTTGTAGGTGCATTTTATCAACCCGATATGGTTATCTGTGACTACAACACGCTTGACACTCTTAAGCCTGAAATTTTTGCAGACGGCTGTGCAGAGGTCATTAAGTACGGCGTTATACTTGACGAAGCTTTTTTTGAATTTCTCAAAAACAACGATATAAAAGAGAACATTGAATACGTTATTACTCGCTGTGTCGAATTAAAGAGAGATATTGTAAATCAGGACGAAAAAGACACCGGCATAAGAGCAATTCTGAACTTTGGACATACCATCGGTCATGCCATAGAAATAAACAGCTCATTTAAAATTTCTCACGGAAGTGCGGTTGCAATCGGCATGGTCATTGCAGCAAAAGGTGCATTTAAAATGGGCTACTGTGACTGTGATCTGACTGAAACAATAAAGTCAGTTCTTATAAAGAACAATCTTCCTATTTCCTGTGAATACTCTGCAGATGAGTTGTTTAATGTTGCCTGTTCCGATAAAAAACGCACCGGTGCTTCAATAACATTGATAATTCCCGAAAAAAACGGAAAATGTGTCGGCAAAAAAATTCCTGTTGACAGTGCTCTCGATTTTATAAAGGCAGGACTTTAATAATGATAGCAACCCTTAACTTGAAAAACATGAAAGGTGAAATTGATGCAATTGCATCAAAGTCAGATGCACACAGAGCATTAATTGCGGCGTCATTAGCTGACAAACCTACAACACTGCTGCTCAATTCCACCTCAAATGATATAAAAGCAACTTCTGATTGTCTGAAAGCGGCAGGAGCAAAAATAGAGGAAAATAACCTCAATCTTACAGTTTCACCAATCGACAAATCAGTGAAAGAAGCGGTATTCGACTGTGGAGAAAGCGGATCCACAATAAGATTCTTAATACCCGTTGCAGCAGCATTGGGTATTAATTCGCTTTTTACAGGCTCTGGCAGACTGCCGGAAAGACCACAGGGATCTTTACTCAATGCACTCGCACAGCACGGAGTTAAGGTATCTCCTGAAGGTGAATTTCCTATAAAAATTTCAGGAAAACTTCAAAGCGGTATTTTTACAATTCCGGGCAATATCAGTTCTCAGTTTGTTACCGGACTGCTGTTTGCACTGCCTCTTCTTGACGGAGACAGTGAAATAAGACTGATTCCGCCTGTTGAATCAAAACCTTATATAAACATGACTCTTGCGACCCTCAAAAATTTTGGAATAGATGTTACAGAAAACGAGAACTCATATTTTATCAAAGGTAATCAGAAATATATTTCACCTGCTGAAATAAAAATAGACGGTGACTGGTCAAACGGAGCATTTTTTGTAGCTTTCGGTGCTGTTTCCGATATAAAAATCAACGGTTTGTTTCCGCTTTCCGTTCAAGGAGATAAACGAATAACAGAAATTATCAGAGCTATGGGGGCAAAAGTTGTATGTGCAAATGAGTACGTTCATTCTTTAGCAAATGAACTTCACGGAATTAATATTGATGTAAAGGATATTCCCGATCTAGTGCCTGTTATAGCAACTTTGGCAGTTTTTGCAAAGGGAACAACGAAAATTTATAATGCAGGCAGACTAAGGCTAAAAGAAAGTGACAGACTTGCAACAGTGACACAATTTATAAAAGCTGCCGGCGGAGATATTGAAGAACTGGCAGACGGACTTATTATAAACGGCGGCAAAAAGCTTAAAGACTGTTTTACGGTTGATGCATTTAACGACCACAGGCTTGTTATGGCTGCGGCAATGCTTGCTTCCGATGCAGTGGTTACAGTAAATAATGCACAGTCAATAAATAAATCATATCCCGGATTTTTTGAAGATCTGAAAATGCTCGGAGGTAAATGTGATGTCATCAATGACAGGTAAAAATATTAAAATTTCTGTTTTTGGTCAGTCTCACTCCCAGGCAATCGGCGTAGTAATCGACGGTTTGCCCACGGGAATCAAGCTGGACATAGAAAAAATCCATAAATTCATGGCAAGAAGAGCTCCCGGAAACAATGCTTTTTCAACATCCAGAAAAGAAGCTGATACGCCGGAGATTCTTTCTGGTTTAGCTGACGGATACACCTGCGGAGCTCCATTGTGTACAGTAATCAGAAACACTAATACACGCTCCGGTGACTATTCAAACCTAAAAGACTGCCCCAGACCTTCTCACGCTGATTTTGCGGCAAATATAAAATACAACGGTTTCAATGATGTCGCCGGCGGTGGGCATTTTTCAGGCAGACTTACCGCACCGCTTTGTTTTGCAGGTGCAGTATGTATTCAGGTTTTGGAAAAATCAGGAATTGATATTAAAGCCCACATTTATTCCATAGCTGATGTGTCAGATACACCATTTGACCTTGTTAATATTACTAAGGAAAATATTGCTGAAAAGGACTTCCCTGTTATTGATGATATACAGGGCAAAAAAATGCAGGAAAAAATTCTCGAAGCCAAGTCTCAGGCTGACTCTGTAGGCGGCATAATCGAATGTGCAATAACAGGAGTAAAAGCCGGACACGGTTCTCCAATGTTTGACGGCGTTGAAAATATAATAGCAAAAAACATTTTCGGTGTACCTGCAGTAAAAGGTATTGAGTTCGGTAACGGCTTCGATTGCACGAGATTGTTGGGAAGTAAAAACAACGACCAATACCGAATAAAAGACGGAAATGTTGTCACACAAACCAACAATTCAGGCGGTATTACAGGCGGTATTACAACAGGTATGCCCATAGTTTTCAGAACAGCGATGAAGCCAACTCCGTCAATCGGAACAGAACAAAAAAGCGTAAGTCTTTCAAGAAATGAAAATGCCGACCTTGTTATAAACGGCAGACATGACCCATGTATTGTTCAACGTGCAGTACCCGTTATTGAAGCGGTCGCAGCAATTAGCATTCTGGACATCATTTCGGAGGGAAAATAAATGGATATAAACGAATTAAGACAACAGATCAATGATATTGACAAGCAGATAGTTGAGCTTTTTAACAAACGAATGGGGGTTTCCCTTGGAGTTGCACAATATAAGATTGAAAGCGGCATGCCCGTTCTTGACAAAACACGAGAAAGAGCAATCCTTGAAAAAGTAGCAAGCGAATCAGATTCCGATATCGCAAACTACACAAGAATGCTCTATTCGAGCATATTTGACCTTTCAAGGTCATATCAACATAAAATCATAAACGGAACATCTCCCCTTACCAATAAGATCAGAGAAGTTATTGAAACAACGCCGAAGCTTTTCCCTGAAAATACAACGGTAGCCTGTCAGGGTGTTGAAGGTGCATATTCTCAGCACGCTTGTGACAGAATTTTTCGTTACCCCGTGATAACATACTTTGAGAAATGGAGTAATGTTTTTGATGCAGTATCACAAGGAAAATGCAGCTACGGCATTCTACCGATAGAAAACAGCACAGCCGGATCGGTAAACAAGGTCTATGACCTTCTCAAAGAATATAACTGCTATATTGTAAGAAGCATACGGCTTAAGATAGATCACTCCCTGATTGCAAAAAAAGGAACTGATATTTCACAAATAAGAGAAATTTTTTCTCACGAGCAAGCAATCAGTCAGTGCAGTGATTTTCTTGCATTACTTCCCAATGTGAAGGTAACAGCAGTCAAAAACACAGCAGAAGCGGCAAAGTTTGTTTCGGAAAGTGACCAAACCGATATTGCAGCTATCGCTTCATCAGACTGTTGTGAGCTTTACAGCGGAATTGCTGAACTTCAATCCGCAGTTCAAAATGTAAAGAACAATTATACACGTTTTATCTGTATCGCAAAAGATTTACAGATATTCCCCGGTGCTGACAGATCAAGCATCATGATGACAACATCACATAAGCCCGGTGCCTTGTATGCTGTCCTTTCAAAATTTAATGCTCACGGCATCAATATCAGAAAGTTGGAGAGTCGACCGATTCCCGAAAAAGATTTTGAGTTCATGTTCTATTTTGATGTTGAAGCCTCTATCTACTCCCCTGATTTACTCTGTCTTTTTGATGAGCTTTATGCAGAAAACTATAATTTTACATATTTCGGAAGTTACTCCGAAGTGCTTTGAGAGGTGACAAAAAATGCATATCGACGGCAATTACGGACTTATTGGCAGAAAATTAGGTCACAGCTACTCTCCTCAGATTCATGCAATTTTAGGCGATTACAAATATGACCTTTTTGAAATGGAAGAGGAAGATGTTGAAGTATTCTTAAAAAAGAGAGAATTTGATGCAATAAACGTTACTATTCCCTACAAAAAGACAGTCATGCCTTTTCTTGATAAAATAGATGAGGATGCTCTTAAAATAGGGAGTGTCAACACAATTGTAAAAGAAAAAGATGGTACCCTTACAGGCTACAATACTGATTATTACGGTTTTTCTTATATGCTTAAAAAAGGCGGCATTGATGTAAAGGGAAAAAAAGTTCTGGTTTTAGGTGACGGAGGAGCATCCGTAACGGTTCAGAGTGTTGTTCGTGATCTTGGAGCAAAAGAAATTATTGTAGCATCTCTTTTCACAGAACCTCATTATGACCAGCTTGATCCTCATTTTGACTCTCAAGTGATCATCAATGCTACACCTGTCGGTATGTATCCGAAAAATCTCGAGACTCTTGTTGACCTTGATAACTTTAAAGCTCTTGAAGGCGTTGCAGACGTTATTTACAATCCTGAAAGAACGCAGCTCATGCTTGATGCTCAAAAAAGAGGTATCAAATGTATCAGCGGGCTTTATATGTTGTCTGCACAGGCAAAAAAAGCAGCAGAACACTTTTTCTCAATTGATTTTCCTGAAGAGGTTATTGACAGAATTGTAAAGAAGCTCTCATTTGAACTTACAAACATCATTCTTGTCGGTATGCCGGGATGCGGAAAAACAACAATTGGAACTGTTCTTGCAGAACACTACGGAAGAAAGCTTGTGGACACAGATGCTCTGATTATTGAAAAAGCCGGAAAGCCAATTCCTGATATATTTGCACAAGAGGGCGAAAAAGGGTTCAGACAGATTGAAGCCGAAGTCGTGCGAGAAGTCGGAAAAGAAAAAGAACTTATCATTGCAACAGGCGGAGGTGTTATCGTTACTCCTGAAAATCACGATGCATTACGTCAGAACGGAACCGTAATTTTCATTAACCGTGATATCAATGTTCTTCCTACAGACGGAAGACCTCTTTCCCAACAGAATAAACTGAGTGAAATGTTTGAAAAACGTCTGCCGCTTTACAAAGGCATATGTCACTTTGAAGTAGACGGCAACGGCTCAGTAGAAGAAGTAGCAGAAAGAATTAAGAGGTTATTTATATGAAATATCTTGTAATAAACGGGCCGAATCTTAATATGCTCGGCATAAGAGAACCTGCAATTTACGGAAACAATACATATGCTCAGCTCATTTCCGATATTGACATTTGGGCGGACAAAAATGACGTTGAAGTTGAGTGTTTTCAGTCAAATCATGAAGGTGCTATTGTTGATAAGATACACGAAGCATATGAAGATGAAGTTGACGGCATCGTAATAAACCCCGCTGCATATACACATACCAGTATAGCAATCCTTGATGCACTTAAGACTGTTGCAATTCCGGCAGTAGAGGTACATATTTCCGACATAAACAGCCGTGAAGAATTCAGGCATATTTCATACGCAGGTATGGCTTGTTTTGAACACGTTATCGGAAAAGGACTTGAAGGATATATAATTGCTCTCAATATTCTTAAAAATAAATAATACAACTAATTTGATCGGTACAGATAAATTTTCTGCACCGATTTATTAGTAAATAATAACAATTTATGAATAAAATATTGACAAATTATATTTATTGTGAAATAATGTCTATGGCAAATGCTAGTGAATCAACCTCGGCTGGAAAACATTTTATACTCCTACATCATAAACAACTAAGGAAGTGTGAAAAATGAAAAAAACAAAAAGAGCTATGGGTTTAATACTGATACTGTGTATTTCTTTGATTTGCATTACGCCGGCATACGCAGCAGATAACAGTGAAATGTATGAATCTTGCAATGTCAACAATTATTACATATCACGCTACGGTAATTTGGTGCATTCAAATCTCATAGACGACAACGGCACTCTCACAAGAGCTGAATTTAGTGATAACTATCTATATGTTGAAACATATGACGACGATTACAATCTTTCCGACAGCTATGTGATAGAGGGCGAACTTGAATATATTAGCGGTGTTCATATAAGCGACGAATACAACTATGTAGTTTGTGCACAAATAAACACAGCCGAACGTGACACCTGCGAAATAGCAAGAGTTATACAATATGACAAAACATGGACAAGAGTTGATGCCGCAAGCATTTGCGGTGCAAATACACATCAGCTTGCCGATGCCGGTTCTCTTCGTTTTGAGGAATATGGTAATTATTTGTACATTCACACTTGTCATACAATGTATCTGACAAGTGACGGATATAATCATCAGGCAAACATGACTATTGTTATCGATACAACTGACATGAGTGTAACAACAGATAAATGTTCAGTAAGTAACACATCATCAGGATACGTAAGCCACTCATTCAATCAATTTATTGCCATTGATGAATCAACAAACAGTATTATTACCGTAGACCACGGAGATGCATACCCTCGTGCCATAGCGATGTTCAGATATACTGATCAGGCCGGCTCAGCCACTCTCAGCACTCCTGCATATATAGATCTATTTGAAATTGCAGGCACCGAAGGTGATAATGAAACAGGTGTGAGCGTTGGTGATTTAATTGTTACTGAAAACAACTACATTGTTTCATTCAGCAGCATTGATCAAGGCACAGATTCAACGGCTAGAAATGTATATCTTGCAATAGTCTCAAAAGAATCCTTTACTAAAGATTCCGTTGAAATCATACAGCTTACTGACCATTCTGATGCAGATGCCATCGAATGCGGATACCCATATATAACCGATATTGGTGACGGTGCATATTCAGTTATATGGCAAGAAACAGACAGTGATGCTGTTAAAAAAGTATATTACACAACTATAGACGAAAACGGTACAATTCTTTCCGATATTTGCCGTTTTAATGCGTATCTTTCAGATTGTGAACCTATTTTCACAGGTGATAAAGTTATTTGGTACGCAACTTTCTGTTCCACACCTGTATTTTATTATGTTAGCACTGAAGATACAACGAAAAGCGGACTTGAATGCGACACTAATCCTGTATTGGAAATTGTAGAAAACGAAACAGGCTGGGAATACAATGTTTATTTTGTTGACGACGAAGCTGCAACATATAATATTGATTGTCCGTCAAATGTCTCCATTTTTGATATTTCCGTATCTACTGACATGAATGTACCATACTACTACAGCTATGGTTCTGACGGTTATTCAAGCTATGTAAAACTAATCTTTGTTGAAACACCATGTACATATAATGTAACAATTACACTCAGCGATGGTCAAATAATTGAAACCCAGCTAATTGTCAGAATGAGAACCCCCAATAATTCAGATACAAAATTGGTGTCTGAAATTGTTGAAAGTATAGAAACTACAGAAACAACAACTAAAGATGATCAAGATTCAAATTGTCTCACCTACGGCGATATGGACGGAAATGGAAAAATAACCGCAGCAGATGCAAGAATGATCTTGAGAATTTCGGCTCATATAATGCAGATTGACGCCGACAGTATATCAGCTGCAGACCTGAACGGTGACGGAAAAATCACCGCCGGTGATGCAAGACAAGCCTTAAGAATTGCCGCACATCTTATATAAAAAATTGATTACCGGCAATATTTATATAACCCTCGGTATTGAACAATACACACATCAAATTTGATATAAACAAAAATTTCCCTAAGATTTAATCATCTTTGGGAAATTATTTTATTCAACTTTGAATATGCATCAATTATTTCATTTTTGTCATCATAGCTCCACTCATACAGTTCAATGATATATTTTCCGTTATAACCCATAGAAGCAGCGTAATCAAAGAATTTTCTAAAATCGAAATCACCTTTAAGCGGTGTTATACAATCCGATTTATCGGTTCTGTCACTGATATGGATATGAGCTATCGAACCGGAAAGATTATCAAGAAAATCATAAGGGGAAAAAGAGGCTCTGTATGCTTGTTTTATATCAAGAACTATTTTAAATTTTTCACCAATATAATCATTCATCATTTTAAGATACTCAGGACTCTGACTGCGATGATGAACAACATTCTCCAAGCACACTTTAACACCGTATTCATCACCCATGTCAATCAGATGTGAAAATCTTCTGCAATATTCTTCATCACTGATTGAACCTGGGATTTTTGCACCATGAAACACAAAAATGTCTGCTCCAAGCATCGAAGTAACTTTAAACATACGGTCATACAAAGGCAGAATATCATGCCACCGACGTTCATAGCTGCTAAAAAGATAAAAAGACTCAGCAAAAGACTGAAAAGGATGAATACTGGCAATATTCATTCCATATTTATCTCTAATCTTCAGCAATTCACAAACATAAGAATCTTCCAATTCAGACGGTGAATTAAGAAATAATTCTGCATTTTTGAAGCCGCACTTCCCAACTTCTTCAAGTGCTTTTTCAGTTTCAAGAGGATAAAAACAAGCTGAGGAAACTCCAAGCTGTGTTGACATACTTACACCTGCCAAAACTTTCGCATTGATACTGCCCGTTAAGTAGTGTAGAATCAAAGCGGAGTGATAATGATGAAAGAGGTATTTAATAACATGAATATTATATCCAAATATACAATCAGATACGGCACGGTATTAATTATAACCCTTGCCGTATCCGCATTTTACCTTTATTTAAGGGCCGAAACATCGTCCGACCCTTACATTTACATTACGTTATATACCGATATTCTGTTCAGTTTACAAGAATATATTTCGGCAATTTATATTCTTCCCATGCTGACGGAAATTATTTTCCTTGCAGCAAAGGAACAATACGGATAATATCAAACTACACTCAAAGCTTTAAGAATCATATCTGCAACTCTTTCAAGTGCTACGCCGAGAGCTCTGACAAATGCATCAATAGGAGCAAAAATAGCTGCATCAAAGTCTTTGAAATTTTCATTGATATTTGCTTCGGGCATACCGTCATACTCAAGAAGAAATGCCTGTGTATATGTAACAGCACCTTCACTGATGATTTCTGCTCTTACATAGCTGCCGATATTCTCGCATTCATCAAGGTCGATTGTTGCACCTTCAGCTACAACCTTACCGTCAGAAATCCAACGAATGTAAAGTGCATCATCAGCATAAATAGAGATAGTATCTTCGTCATCGTCAACAGCAATTTCATTGACTGTTACGCATGTTGCACCTTCGTCAAATCTGAATTCCATACCCTGATCGCCGTCTTCTTCAATTGAACGATGGATTTCCGTAACAGCTTCTGCCATTGATGCTCCAACTGCATTGGCAGTTGCATTTTCGGAAGCAAGAAGTGCTGCTGAGTAAGCCTCAAGCTCATCAACATTGCCGATATAGCAGCTCTGTGCAAAGAAATTACCGGAAAGAAGGCACTCTTTAAGAGCTGCAGAAGTGTTTTCGGGCATAACGGTCATAACATAGCCGGAATCTGCAATCTTAAGGTTATGAGCATCGGTAGAAGCGATAGCATAAATATTTCTGCCTGTGGGAGCTACATCTGTAAGCATAGTATCCCAAAGCTTTCTGTCGAAACGTGTTCTTGAGTCACCCTTGGAGTTGATATCAATACCGAGGCAGGAATCGTATTTTACAAGAAGATTCTCAAATTTGTCAATATAGTAGCTATAGAAGAAATCATTGTCATTATATGCATCTTCCGTATAAAGCTCATCTCTTGCATTTGTGTACTCACCGGGATGGTTGATAACTGAAACA
>CAYVTA010000069.1:0-11477 GCA_964454355.1 uncultured Eubacteriales bacterium
GGGTTCAAAAAAGTGCAGTAAATACATCTTGGGTAACGAAAATCAAACCCAACTGAAAACTCTTGAGAAATCAAGAGTTTTTTGTTTTTAAATTAAAATGCAGATTTATCTTGAAAAATTCAATAAATATAATTATACTATTAACAGAAAGAACAAACGTTTATCCTGTTTTGTGAAGGAATTTATGACAAACTTAAAAATGATAAATATTTTGTCAAGAAAACTATCGTGTATTACGATGAACCGGTTATTGAAAAAGGGTTGCTTGATACATTTGAACCGGTTACTACACAGAGTACAAATTATAAGAATTGGTGAGCTATACTTGATTTGAAAACTTGCATTGAGTGTCGCTCAAGACATGGTCAGATTTATCAGATCAATGAAGCTGTTGAACTTGAACCGCAATTGCATTATAATTGCAGATGTGATGTGTTTTCAAAGTGCCATTTTTTCATATCAGATAAGTCATAAATGGAATTAAGAGATATTCTTAATTTTGCTTGCAAAAGTATCTTTGTGCTCTTGATGTAGAAATCAGGATATGATATAATTTCAAAAAAAATGAAAAGGTGATTAAATGGATATTCTTAATCTTATAGGAAATATATTTTCAGGGATTTTTGATCCGCTTGTAACGAGTAAACTCACACCTGTTCCAAAAAATGCGAAAAAGCTTGATTTGTCTGAATTTGAGCTGGTATTTGAGGATAATTTTGATGGTGATAAATTAGATGAATCAAAATGGCATGAACATCGCTTTTTCAACACCGAAACAGGTGCTCGTAAAGGCGGCTTATGGTCGCCTTCTCAGGCAATGATTATTGATAATAAACTGCATATCCGCACGGAATATAAAGAAAACGGCGAATTTGGTGCAGGCTATTATACCGAAGCAATTGACACATCGGGATTGTTTGAGCAGAAATTCGGCTATTATGAATGCCGTTGTAAGCTTCCTGCCGCTGAGGGCTTGTGGGCTGCGTTCTGGCTTCATTCAATGAAGGTCGGTACAGGAAACTCAGGCAAGGAAGGCACTGAAATTGACATTTTCGAATCTCCGTTATATAAGCGAAAGAAGATAAGAAATTCCGTTGTTTCAAATCTTCATTATAACGGTTACGGAATTCAAGGAAAATCAAAACGGCTCGGAGCATTTGAAGTTAACGACCCTTATAATACTTTCAACACCTACGGACTTGAATGGAACGAAAAAGAATATATTTTTTATATCAACGGCGTTGAAACCTGCCGTTCTTCATTTGGCGGTGTTTCTCAGAATGCGGAATTTATGATTCTTTCGGTTGAGGTTGACGGAGTGAGCGGAAAACCGATTTTCGGTTGGTCGGGCAACATTGAAAACAATCCCGAAGGAACACTTCCTGTTGATTTCGTGATAGACTATGTGAAAGTATATCAATATAAGAATAATGCATAACAATCATCGTCTAAATGCACTAAACGATTAATCTCGTGATGTTGTCAGATTCCAATTTTATCAGCATAAATATCGAAAATATCTACCTTTGACGTGGCGTCATTCCATCCTGTAAAAAAACCGATCGCTCTCTTTTGAACGATCGGCTTTTTATCTGCTTTGTATTTTTATTTAGTACTTCGACATCTCAGAAAAACCTTTTCCGCCAAAAATTTTCAGCAAAATATTATTCACAAATTTAAGAAATCGTGTAATAATTCTTAAAAGGAAATTTGTTTCGGGCTCATCTTCACTGTTTTCAATTTTGTTGATAACTGCATCAAACCTTTCAGCAGCTGCATCAAATTCCGCTGTGGGCATAAAGGTGCTTTCAATTGCTACACCGAGTTGGTCACGTGCTGCAATGAATTCTGCCGCAAGCTCAGGTGAGAGAGAAGATGTGTCGTAATCCTTCCATGTATTGTAGTTAGATATAACATCTCTGGATATACGGGCATAATTAAATTGGGGAAAAGCAGGGTCGGAATAAACATCTTTGAAGGAGTTATCAGTAACGATTCTTATTGCAAGACGCATAATTACATCATTGCTTGCGGTGCTTTCATGTCCCTGATCTTTGAAATAGAAAGTTGAGTCACAAAGGATACCTGTTGAGGCATCAATAAGTCTTTCTTCATCAATGTGATTGTGAGTGGGATCTGAACAGTATGTGTTTGCCTGTACATAATCTTCGGGGAGAGATACGTCCACCGCAACACCCGTTGCACCAAAGGATTCGGAGTCGAGATGAATAACGCCGTCGCCGTTGACCTTGTTCCAGGAATCAAAGATCTTATAATTTGCACAGTTGTAGTCTACGATATCGAAAAATTCAACGCCATTTGCCTTTGCGTCAAGAATATTCTGCCTTGAATTGACCTGAGCATTATAATACCAGTCTGTCTGCTCAAGAATATGTACGTCTTCCGGATCTGTGAGGAATCTTTCTCTGAGCTCGGGATAATCTTTCGAGGGAATAAGTCCCCAGAGACAGGTGGAATATTCAAGATAATCCTCTATCAGTTTGTAAACTGCCGTGTCAAGAATGTTGTTAAGGTCAGCATTGGGGAAAATTCTGAGAATAAGATTGATGGTGTATGCGAGCATCTCCTGATTGTCACCGAGAAGAGACGGAATCATATAGCCGTAAAGTGCATCAGGATCGTCAATGAAGCCGTAGCGGTAAATATCACCAAGAACGTAAGCACCGTCAGCGGCGGGAACCACATAACAAACTCTGTTTACGTCATCAGAAAAATCAAGTCCCATGTCCACATAAAGCTGCATAAGAGCGTTTTCAATTGAACCGCCCTGACTCAGAGGTACAAGATTAACTTTATCGTGACCTGTTTCTTCCTTTGCTATCTGAATAAGCTCGTAAAGCTCTTTAGCGGTATCAATGATATTGCCTGTGTGAAGATATGAAAGGAAATAAAGGTGGTCAGCACCTGCTATGTCAACGTAACTGTTGAGAGGAACAACACTGAGAGCATAATTACGCTGTTCTTCGGTAAGATTTGCAAGGCTCGTGTTGTATTTGTCTGCCTGAATGTTTTTTATGGGATGGCCGTATTCGTCCAGCTCAAGGTTGCTCAACAGAGCTTCACCGAGAACATCTGCAATCGCATTTGCACATTGCTCTTCGGCATCTTTCTGAGAAATGAGAAGCTTGCCCAGAGGAACAAGAGCGTTTTCAAGAGCCAGTTTTATAATATCATCGGTGGATTCCATGAAGAACGGTTTGGTGTAAGGCTCGCCTTGTGAGTTGAGCATTTCTTCGCCGTTTTCGTCAAGATATCTTACATTAGACTGAAAAAGTCCCGGGACAACGATTGAGGGGTAGTACTCACAATCGTCTGCATGGTCTGATGCTGATGAAAAAAATACTGCTGAAGTAAAAAGCATTGTCAGAACAAGCATTACAGCTAAAGTTTTTCTTAAAATAGTTTTCATTTTTTTTACTCCTTGTGATTTTATATTTATAAATATATTATAGAATCTTTTTCAAAAAATGTCAACAAATCCCAACGAATATAAAGAAATATTTTTCCTAAATGTACTTTTTATAGGTCACGGGCTGAGTTGTATTTGCTGGCCTAAATATCGAAAATATTTACATTTAAACAGGAGGTGTCATTCTGTCCTGTAAAGCCAAAAGGGGATGTAAAAAACATAGCCTTTTTAATATCCCCTTTACCCTTCAAATTAAACGCATACTAATGGCTTTGTGTTTCGGCAGACGCATAAACGCTATAATGTGTAATCATAGAATTACTCTTTGTTTAATTATTTATTTGTATAACCATAGCTAAGGCACATTTCAAAAAAAGAGAAACATGCCTTAACCAATAAATTTAGTTTTCCTGAAAATAATTATCCAATCTGCGTAATGACAAGATGTGCAGAAACCGGTCGAGTTCCACCGGCAAGCGGTGTGATTGTAAGCGCGGTTGAGTTGCCGGCAGGGTTTCTAACGGTCAAAATAGAGTTAATAACAGTAGTTGTTACAATTGCCATGCCTACAATTTGTGAAGCACCGGTGGCTCTGCCAACTACAGTGTATTCCAAATCTGCTCCGTTTAGAGTTAATATCAATTGACCTGCTTCGTCTACACTCACTTCAAACAGTATCTGATAGGTTCCGATCTGTGCCAGATTAAATGAATCCGGTCCGGTTCTTGAAATATCAGATCCGCTGTTAGGTCCGTCTTGCGGGAAACTGACGTCTGTTCCGGGTGCCACTGTTGCCGCATTGTCAGGTGGCATTAATGCATAAAAATCAGCATAGTTAAGCACACCACCGGCAGGACCCTGAGGGCCGGCAGGACCGGTTTCACCAGCAGGACCCTGAGGGCCGGCAGGACCGGTTTCACCAACGGGACCCTGAGGGCCGGCAGGACCTGTTTCACCTACGGGACCCTGAGGGCCGGCAGGGCCGGTTTCACCAACGGGACCCTGAGGACCGGCAGGACCGGTTTCACCAACGGGACCCTGAGGACCGGCAGGACCTGTTTCACCTACAGGACCCTGAGGACCGGCAGGACCTGTTTCACCTACGGGACCTTGAGGACCGGCAGGGCCGGTTTCGCCTACAGGACCCTGAGGACCGGCAGGACCTGTTTCACCAACGGGACCCTGAGGGCCGGCAGGGCCGGTTTCACCTACGGGACCTTGAGGGCCCATAGGACCCTGGGGACCAACAGGACCTTGCGGACCAACAGGACCTTGCGGTCCGGGTGGGCATTTTGAGCAATCAAAGTCACAGGAGCAGTCATCGTCGCAAGAATCTTTTGGACAACTACAGTCACAAGTGCATTTATCGTCATCACAATCTTTCTGACGGATATTTGCATTATCGTTCTCATGATAGTTGTTGCTATTAAAAAAATTCCATCTGTTCATTGTATTCACCTCCTAAAATGTAATGTATTATATAATATGCTTGTCTGTAATAATATGGTGCATGAAAAATTTTAAAAAATAAAATTTTAAGGATCAATGATGTGCAGAAAACAGAGGCATATGGAAGTGAAATAACGATTAAAAAATATATTCTGATGAAAAAGAAGCAGTTGGATTTTCATTTTGTTTTGAAAATGTGTCAGCGTAAGTTCATTGCTAATATTGGCTTTGTACTGATTAAATAGTTTTTCTTTTCTATCATCACATAAGTAAGTTTTTTTATGCATTAATAGTGAAGAAGTATTGTTTGCATTTATATTTTGTGATAAGATAAACTTATGTATAGATTAGTTTTTGTAACACATGAACATTATGAAACTTTTATGAGATCATATAGAAGATAACAATGGAAGTTGTTTTATACAGACACAAAAAGACGATTTGTTTTTTATTATTATCCACATTATGGTATCCGATTGGCAAAGGAGCAAATTTATGATAACAAAATCTGCAATTAATACTGATGTTTTAGTTTTGGGTAGTGGACCTTCAGGTTTTGCCGCAGCATATACTGCTGCAAAGAACGGTGCAAAAGTTATTCTTGTTGAGCAAAGCAGCGATGTAGGAGGAATTTCAACATCGGGGCTTATGAGTCATTGGACAGGAAGCTGCCATAGTCCGTTATATAACGAGATATTAAGGCGTAGTGCAGAAAAAAACGAAGGAGAATTTCAAAATATAGTTGTTGATTTAATAGACCCTGAAAAACTGAAAACTTTGTATCTTGAAATGCTCGATGAAGTTAATTGTAGGCTCATGCTTTATACTTTTGCGGAAGATGCAATTTGCGATGGTGACAAGGTTCTCGGTGCCACAGTTGTAAATAAATCCGGCAAAACCGATATTTATGCCAAAGTCACTGTTGATGCTACAGGTGATGGCGATATTGCAGCTCGGGCAGGGGCCGAATTTGTTTTGGGGCGTGAAAGCGATAACAAAATGCAACCGGCAACGCTTATGTTTAAGGTTGGTGGTGTAGATTACAGTCGTGCAGTTTTTTTAGGCTCTTTTGAATCAACTTATGAAACCTCAAAGGGTGAACTTCAAGAACTTGCCAAACAACATATTCCTTACCCCGCAGGACATATTCTTACTTACAAAACTACTCTTCCCGGAATAGTAACCTGCAATATGACAAACGCCGTTGATATAGACGGAACAAATGCTGATGATCTTGTAAAAGCAACACTGACCTGTCGCAGACAGATGGAGAGTATTGTAAAGTATCTCAGGGAGTTTGTACCCGGATATGAAAACTGCTTTGTCATAAGCTCGGCTTCTTTAATCGGGATTCGTGAAACAAGGCATTTTAAGGGTAAATATACTTTAACGGAAAAAGATATTCTTGAAGCGAGGGTGTTTGACGATTATGTTGTAAAAGATGCCTGTTTCAATTTCGATGTGCATAATATCACGGGTTCCGGTTTAGACAAAACGGGAGTTCAGAAGAATTTTACGCAGAAAAAAGGTTATACGATCCCATACCGCTGTTTACTTCCTGAAAAAAAGGAAAATCTTTTGCTTTGCGGAAGAAACATTTCAGGCACACATATTGCTCACTCGAATTTCAGAGCTATGCCTATTTGTTTAGCAATAGGGGAGGCTGCAGGTACTGTTGCAGCTATTGCAAGCTTGCAAAATTTGAGTTTGAATAAAATTTCAGCTGTGCAAATAAGAGAGGTTATTGGAATATAAGTCATTTTTGATAAAGATCAAGTGAATTTATTTGAACGATATAATTAAATACGGGTCTGTTTTCAGAAACATAAATCAGGTTGAAGATATCAAAATGAACCGGTATAATATCGATAACATTGAATAATCTTTCCTCAGCACGATGTGTTTTGCGGAGATGGTATGATAAACCATATAATTTTAAATTAAAATGATTTCTTACAGGATGTGATTGAATGCGGATAATTGGCAGTGATTACGACGGAACACTGAACCACAACGGAATTGATGATAAAAAAATAAAGGCTCTTGAAAAATGGCGTAAAGAAGGTAATATTTTTGCTCTGATAAGCGGCAGAGGACCGGGAAATGTTTTGGAAATATATAATGAAAAGCAGTTTCCCTGTGATTATCTAATTGCAAACAACGGTGCTGTTATAATGAAAACAGACGGTACGGTTATTTCCGATAAAAGATGTGACGGTAATTTGACTGTTCCTCTTTTGAAGCTTTTGTTTGAAAACGGCTGTCCTTGGGGACATATTCAGACAAGCTTTCCTTGCAGAGTTTTTGCTGATTCAGAGGAATGCAAAGAGAAGCATGAATACACTCTTGAAAATATACCTGAGATACCGTATTTCAATCAGATAAGCACATTTTTGCCCGATTTTGAGACTGCCGCAGAAGTGACAGAATGCATAAGAGAGCATTTCGGGGATAAGCTCAATCCTTTGCAGAACGGTGTTTGTATTGATATTGTAAGGGCAGATATGAACAAGGCAAAGGGTTTATATATATTGATGGATCATCTCGGTGCAAAATATGAGGATATTATTGCTGTTGGTGACAATATAAATGATAGTGACATGATAAGGGAATTCAGATCCTATGCAATGGAAAACGGTGTTGATGTTATTAAAGAGCTTGCAGATTATGTGACTCTCGGTATCACTGAGTTGATTGAAAAAGAATTAGCACAGTGTAAACAATATACATAAACGAGCTGTTGCAAAAGAAGCTTATTGAAAACGGGGCGGTATTGCGAAAACAGCGACATTAAAAAAATTTAAATTAATTGCTCTACCTGCGGTTGATTTTCTCCCACTCAACCAATGGTTTGTAGACTTTTAAAGCTGAAGAACCTATACTTGAAGAGAAAGGAGGAGCCTGAATGGATCAAGTAAAAATCGGAAGATTTATTGCTCTGTGCAGAAAAAAGAATAATTTAACTCAAATGCAGTTAGCAGAGAAATTAAACATCACTGACAGGGCTGTATCTAAATGGGAAAACGGTAAAGCGATGCCGGATTCCTCAATCATGCTTGATTTATGTAATGTGCTTGAAATCAGTGTAAACGATTTATTAAACGGGGAGATAATTATAATGGATAATTATAAAGAGCAATCAGAACGGTTGCTGTTAGAGATGACAAGACAAAAAGAAGAATCGGATAAAAGATTGTTGTCTATAGAAATACTGATTGGAGTCTTTGCTTCAATAATTTTATTCATTTTTGTAGTCGTTGCATCTTTTGTGCAAATGGCAGATTGGCTAAGGATATGCCTTATAGTTGTCGGCTTTATTCCGTTTGCGGTCGGAATAGTGTATGCTCTGAAAATTGAGCAAACGGCTGGTTACTATGAATGTGTAGAATGTCACCATAAATATGTTCCCACATTCAAGAGTGTTTTATGGGCTCCTCATATCAATAGAACAAGATATATGAAATGTCCGAAATGTAACAAAAAGTCTTGGAATAAAAAAGTGCTAAATAAAGAATGAGATAATACCATATTCGTTTTGATATGGAGTGCTGAGAAACAAAAGCCACTCGTCTGAGTGGTTTCGTTTTTTCTAAAATTAAATCCAATAAAAATATTGTGTTGGTTTTTGAATGGTGATATAATTAATTTTGCATATTTGCGTTTTTATTTGAACGGGTATTGCATCGCTCGGTATATAATATTATAATTCTAACATTAAAAGAGAGGTCTATTTATGTGGTATAATGAAAGTATAATATATCAGATTTATCCATTTGGATTTTGTGGTGCGCCGAAGCAAAATGACGGTGTACTTGTTTCCCGAATACGAAAAGTTGCGAATTTGACAGAACATCTTGTAAAGCTCAATGTCAGTGCCGTATATTTCTGTCCTGTTTTTGAGAGCTCTGCACACGGATATGATACTTCCGATTTTTCTAAAATCGATGTAAGGCTTGGTACAAATGAGGATTTTAAATTTGTCTGCGATAAGCTACACGAAAACGGTATCAGGGTAATTCTCGACGGCGTTTTTAATCATGTTGGCAGAGATTTTTTTGCTTTTAAAGATGTGAGAGAAAAGAAATGGGATTCACCCTTCAAAGATTGGTTCCATATAAGCTTTGATGGTAACAGCCCTTACAATGACGGCTTTTGGTACGAAGGCTGGGAAGGGCATTACGAGCTTGTTAAATTGAATCTCGACAATCCTCAGGTTAAAAATTATCTTTTTGACCGTATCGGTGAGTGGATAGACAATTTTGATATTGACGGTCTTCGTCTTGATGTTGCTTATATGCTCAATCGTCAGTTTATGAGAGAGCTTAATTCATTCTGTCTTGCGAAGAAAAGTGATTTCTTCCTTGCAGGTGAGATAATTCACGGCAATTACAGAGACATAGTTTGTGACGGAATGCTTCACAGTGCCACGAATTATGAATGCTATAAGGGGATTTATTCCTCCTTTAACAGTATGAATATGTTTGAAATCGGTTATTCTCTCAGCAACCGTTTCGGCAGTGAGGACTGGTGTATGTACAGAGGCTTACAGCTTATAGGCTTTGTTGACAATCATGATGTAACAAGACTTGCTTCGGTGCTTACAAACAAAAAGCATATTATCCCTGCTTACGGTATATTGTTCGGTATGCCGGGAATACCTTGTATTTATTACGGCAGTGAGTGGGGTATTGAGGGCAGAAAAGAAAACGGCGACGATGCACTTCGACCTAAAATTGATGAGGTACAATTTAATGATATATCCCAATTTATTTCAAAGGCTGCAAAGATACACCGTGAAAGCAAGGCTTTATGTTACGGCAGTCTGAAGATACTTCACCAGACCAACCAACAGCTTGTTTTTGAACGGGTATGTGATGATGAAAGAATTATTGTTCTTATAAATGCTGATGAAAATGAGTACACGGCACATTTTGATGCAAAAGCAGGCTGCGGAACGGAGCTTATAACAGGTGCTCGTTTTGATTTCGGTGCAGGCAGCAAAATGCCCGGCTGTTCGGTGCAGTATGTAAAAACATGATATATTCATTGTTGTAATATTTTGTTGAGTAAAAAAGGGGATAAACTATGGAAAAGAAATTAGTAGTTGCAAATATAGGCATGAAATTTGGTATGTCCCATGTTGAGGGGGCAATGAGCTGCGGTGCGGAAATCGCTGCAATCTGCGATTGTAATGAAGATAATCTTCGCTTTGCAGGTGAAAGATATGGTATTCCCGAGGAAAAATGGGTTACCGATTATATGGATATCGTTAATAATAAGGATATCGACGTTGTTACTGTTGCCATTCCGGACCAGCAGCACAAAAAAGTGGCTTGCGATCTGCTTCGTGCCGGCAAGCATGTGCTTTGCGAAAAGCCACTTGCTCTTACTCGTGAGGATATTGAAGAAATCATAAAGGTTGCTGACGAATCGGGCTGTAAATTTATGGTCGGTCAGATATGCAGATTCACTCCTGCATTTGAAAAAGCAAAGGAGCTTATAGAATCAGGAACAATCGGAGAAGTATATTTTATTGAATCCGAATATGCACATGACTATATGAAGATTGTTGATAATTGGCGTGCTGATCCGAAGCGTCACGGTGTTATCGGCGGCGGATGCCATGCGGTCGATCTTATCCGTTGGCTTGTTGGCGACCCTCAGGAGGTATTTGCATACGGCACACACAAGCTTTTGCCTCAGGTTCCATATGATGATGCTACGATCGCAATTATGAAATTTGATGATAATGTGATGGGGAAGGTTTTCGTTTCGACGGGCTGTAAGCGTGATTATACAATGCGTACGGTTATTTACGGCACAAAAGGAACGATAATTTGTGATAACACTTCACCCACAATGACGCTCTTTGTTACAGACGCAGAGGGTGTAGTGCAGGAACCTCAGATGATTGATGTTGAGGTCAACAACCATAATGCATTCAAGGAATTTGAAGTGTTTGCTGATGCAATAATCAATGATAAGCCTGTTTTAACAGATGCACGAGAGGGTGCAAAGACTGTTGAGGTCTGCCTCTCAATTGTAGAGTCCTCCAAAACAGGTAAAATCGTTAAACCGAATTATGATTTTTAAAAATACAATTTGCTTTAGCGAAAGTTAAATATATAACCAGGCTGAAGAAATGAAAGATAATCAGAAATTGTGTTCAAAAATAGCCCGGAAAGAGACTCTTTAAAACTGGTCGATGATAATATATGGATTGTAAATTATAAAAGTTCATACGGTCTTGATGCTCTTCTCTAAAAAGGCTCATGATGGCAGTGGATATGACCGGGCACTGAAGGTATAAAAAGGCATTCTCACAGAAGATGATGCTATGGAACTTCTATCACAATGTACACTTAATTATCAGCACAAGACATTAAAGCACATGGCTATTACTCTTTGGAGCTGTGTTTATAACTTCACTGCAAAATCAATATTGCTTTGTGCAGGAATGGATTGCAGTAAGAAATATGATAGACCACCTTGCGAAGTGATAAAATTGTAAAAATTTTTACAGGAACCGTTATTTCGCCGACAACCCGCAAGGAAGTATTTCTTTAAAATATGAACTTTTGGCACAATAATGCGTTAA
>CAYVTA010000070.1:0-11142 GCA_964454355.1 uncultured Eubacteriales bacterium
ATGTAATTAAAACCGCAACAAGAGATGCCTACGGTAAGGCTCTCGTTGAACTTGGTGAAAAGAATGACAAGGTTATCGTTTTTGATGCAGACCTTGCAGCCGCAACAAAAACAGGTATGTTCAAAAAGGCATTCCCTGAAAGATTTATTGACTGCGGTATCGCAGAAGGCAATATGATGGGTGTCGCTGCAGGTATGGCAACGGCAGGTTATACTGTTTTTGCTTCGTCATTTGCTATGTTTGCAGCAGGCAGAGCTTTTGAACAGGTCAGAAATACGATCGGTTATCCTCATCTTAATGTTAAGATCGGTGCAACTCATGCAGGTATTTCTGTTGGTGAGGATGGTGCAAGCCATCAGTGCTGTGAGGATATTGCTCTTATGAGAACAATTCCCGGCATGACTATTATCAATCCTGCAGATGACGTAGAAGCAAGGCTTGCAGTGCTTGCCGCTGCAGAAATGAACGGTCCTGTTTATATGCGATTCGGAAGACTTGCAGTGCCCAGAGTTTTTGATGAAAATTATAAGTTTGAAATCGGCAAGGGTGTATATCTTAAAGAGGGTAAGGATGTTACAATTATTGCAACAGGTCTCCTTGTTGAAAGAGCTTTGCAGGCAGCCGAAATGCTTGGTGCAGAGGGTATAGATGCAGCTGTTATCAATATGGCTACAATTAAGCCCATTGACCGTGATATTATCATTGATGCTGCAAAGAAGACAGGGGCTATCGTAACGGCTGAGGAGCATAATATTATCGGTGGTCTGGGAAGTGCTGTTGCAGAGATTATCTGTGAAACTGTTCCTGTTCCCGTAATGAGAGTGGGCGTTGAGGACACCTTCGGCAAGTCCGGTCCTGCTCTTGAGCTTCTTGAAATATTCGGTCTTAATGCTCAGAATATATGTGAAAAAGCAAAAGCAGCAATAAATGCTAAACAATAATTTATCGCAGATAAATTATTGTTTAGGAGGAAAATTATGAAAGTTACAGAATCAAAATTTTTTAATGAATTTATAGATATGGCAGACCTTTGCTGTTCCCTTGGTTGGAATGAACGTAATGGAGGCAATATGTCTTATCGTATAAAGAAAGAGGATATTGCTCAGATAAAACCGGAACTGTCTTTTGATAAGTCCTGGACTCCTATTGGAGTTACGGTTGAAAATCTTGCAAATGAGTGCTTTCTTGTGACGGGAAGCGGCAGATATTTCCGATATACAAAGGCTGATCCGGAAAACAGCGTTTGTATTGCCATGATTGATGAAAAAGGTGAGAATTATAAAATTTTGTGGGGGCTCAAAGAGGGCGGAAGACCAACCAGTGAATTTCCCACTCACCTTCTTAATCACAGTGTCAAAAAGGACATTACAAACGGTAAGCACAGACTTGTTATGCACGTGCATCCTGTAAATACAATTGCTCTTACATTCGTTCTTCCTCAGAATGACAGGGATTTTACCCGTGAAATATGGGATATGATGCCCGAATGTGCAGTTGTATTTCCCCGTGGTATCGGCATTCTTCCCCTTATGCTTACAGGCAGTATTGATATTGCGAAAGCAACGGCAGAAAAATTCAAGACTTATGATGTTGTTGTATGGTCAATGCATGGTATTTTCAGCTCCGGTGAGGATTTTAAGTCAGTTTTCGGCATAATTGAAACTGTTGAGAAAGCTGCTGAAATTCTTGTTAAGGTTATTTCAATGGGCGGCAAAAAAATCCGTCCTACATCTGAACAAATTATCGAAGTTTGTGAAGAATATAATCTTGATATTAACAAATCTTTGCTTTAAAATAAAAAATAAAGAAAAAACATACAAAATGGGCTTGTTATTTTCGAAAGAATATGTTAAAATCAGTAAAGAATTATATTTTTGAATGGGTGAGGAATTATGGCATCGTTTTGCCCGAAGTGCAGTTATAAACTTTCATTGGTAGATACAAAACCGGAATGTCCTGTTTGCGGAGTCAACTTGGTCTATTACGGAATGGAGGAATCTCTTAAGAAAGAGGCGGACAGGGCTGAGTTTGAGCATGCTTGTCTTCAGCCAAAATTTGATAGGCTTAAGTCTGCAACAATCGGTTCTCCTCTTGCAATCGTAAGACTTGTTATTTGTATTCTTCCCTTGGTTGCAACGCTTCTTCCTATGGGTAAGGTGGTTGTTGATCTTCCTTACTATGCTGAAACGATTACGGTCAACCTTATTTCTGTAATAACTAAAGTATTTATGAATCTTGACTTTGACCAGCTTTTGGGTGTTCTTGGCTCTGATATTGTCGGAACAGCATACATATTCTATCTTGTTGCTCTTTTAGGTCTTGTTGCTGCTTTGGTAGTTGCAATCGTGAATATCGTGAATCTGATGTTTGCCTGTGGCAAAAAAGGTATCAAGCGTAATATTACAACCGCAGTTGTAGGTATTGTGTTTACGGTCATAGCACAGATCGGTATGATTCTTTGGGTTTCAATGATGAATGCTGCTGTACCTGAGATTTTCTCTGCAACAGTAAATCCTCTTGGTGCTATAGGTCTTATCGTTACTTTTGTGGCTGAAATTGTCATAAATGTTGTTTACAAGAAGAAGAATATTCAGGTTAAGTATAAGGACCTTACAGAGTTTCTTCTTCCTTATGACGAAAGAGAAAAGTACAGAGAAGAGCAGAAGACCGCAAAGAAAGCTTAAATTAAATAAAAATTTCTCCCGAAGTAATTCGGGAGTTTTTCATGTAATACCGTCAATTGATTTGAAAATTGGGGAATGGGATTTACTAAAACAATCCTTTCAGTGAGTCTTTTGCAGCTTTACAGGCGGCAATAAGAATAAATGCTGAGACTGCAAGGCCGCCGTAACCGTCAATGTTTGCAGAAGTGTATTTTGCGGCTACGATTGCACCTGCGGCAATGATTGTTGCAATACTGTCACACAGACAGTCAATGGATGTTACTTTAAGTGTTTGAGAATTGATTTTCTTACCGTATCTGCTGTAGTAGAATGACATATAAAACTTTACAAGAATTGAAAAAATCAGCATTACTACAGAGAAAAGGGAGAAAACCACCGGTTCGGGAGTAATAATTTTCATTACGGATGATTTTGCCGTTTGGACTGCTGTAAAAAGAAGCAAAAGTGCAATAAGCAATCCTGCGGCATGTTCCATTTTGTCTTTAATAATTCCCGGTCTTTTCTCTGAGAATGTAAATGTTATAAGTGTTACTGCAGAGGAGCCCATATCAGACAAATTATGAACTGCATCGGCAACTACTGCAACCGAACCGGAGATGCTTCCTACTGTCATTTTAATTATAAACTGCATAAGATTCAACAGAATTCCGCATACACTGCACGCAATTCCAACCTTATTTTTATAAAGTAAATCTTTTTTTTCTAAAAATATTTTTAAAAAGAGCTTAACCATCTGAAATCACCGCTTTAATACTTGCTTTTTTTGTAAAATTAATGTACAATCATTAAAAATGCAAAAAGGAGTGCTGATTTTGCCAATAGTTTTATATCCGCACAAATCAAGAGTTATAACATTTTATTCATCGGACAGCCCCTGCGTTCCAAAGGAGCTTTTTGTCGAGAATGGTGAGAATATTGAATTTAAGCCGATTTATCCTATTCCTTTCAGGAAGAAAGATTTTAAGATAGTAAAAAAATACGGTGATGCTTATTATGTAGCAGGCAACAAAGGCCTTTTCAGATATTGCGAGAGTGAAAAGGAAGAATATGACCGTGTTATGTATTTTTCTGCAGACAGAGATTTGAAGGACAATAATGTGCAGTCTGTTTTTGTTGACGGCGATGATATTTGGGTCAAAACGGAAACGGCTGTTTCTCATATCCGGCTCAAGCTTATGTCTATGGAGCAGAAAGCAGATATGCTTTGTGAAGAAACAGTAAGATTGATTGACCGTAAGGGTATGATAAGCAATAAAACCCTTGACGAGGCCTGGAATGTGGAAAGTGCACGCAAGTTTAACCATTCCGATAATGACGGAGGCTTCACAGCGGCTTTTTGCATAGGTGAGCTTTGCCATTATGCCGTTTTCAGAAAAGAAAAGGGTGTTGAACATCCCGATACAATTGCAGTCAAAAAAAGAGTTATTCGTGCTCTTCATGCTTGCCTTCTTTTGATGTATCTGCCCGGCAGAAATGACGGTTTTGTTGCTCGTTCCTATGTTACTAATGATGCACCTCTTCCCAATGACGGAATTTTTATGCACAGACAGGGCAATGTTGCAACAGTTGTTGACACGGGTGACGCAAAGAGAAAAGGTCTTGTAGGTGTACAGAGTAATATTGTTGAGGAAATACCTGAAATGCTCCGATATCTTTATGAATCTGAGGGCTATACAGCCGACGATATCATTTTTAAATGTGATACCAGCAGCGATGAAATAACGCTTCATCTGTTTAATCTTTACTATGCGAATATGATTCTTGGCGGAGAAGACAGCGAACTTGATGCTCTTATATTTGACCGCACCGAAAAGATAATTAATCATATCCTTGATAACGGCCATGAACTTATTGATTTTCACGGTAAACCCACAAGCTGGGCAAAGTGGAGTGATCGCTATTTTCAAAGCGGCATCGGCTGGTGCGACGGTCCCCTTAACTGCTCAGAGCTTCTTATGTACCTGAAAATCGGTCAGAAGATTTGCGGTGACAATGAAAAATGGCAGACGGAGTATGAAAGACTGCTTGCAGGCGGCTATGATAAGCTTTGCACCCTTCATTATGACAGAGCCTTTGGTGCCACTATAATGAAACACTGTGATGTTGTAGAAGATATCATGTACGGCGATCATATGCTTTCTAATCTTACTTATTTCGGACTTTCACTTTTTGAACAGGATGAAAGACTTAAAAATATTTATTACAAGGCATGGCAGTCTTGGAGAGGCACTTCAGTGGGAAAAGAGCATCATCCCATTTACGACATTCCTTTTGCTGTTATTTTCGGCAGTGATGATTTTTATGATGAAGAGAAAATAAAAATGTGGTTCTACCGTTCTAATTGCAGTTATATCGCTTCCGGCGTAAGTCTTGTCGGCAGATGCGATGTTGCGACCAAGGAGTACAGAGCCGGCTACCGCCATACATCATATCTTCTCACTCCTGACGAGCGTTATATTTCAAAATATGACCGTGACCCGTGGGAATATAAAAACGAAGATTCTCATGGTAAGATAGGTCTTGAAATGTGCACACCTTATACCACTGCTTATTGGATGGGCAGGTATTACGGTATTTTAGAGGAAGGAGAAAATTAAAATGCTTGATAATATTGTTGTTTTAACAGGTGTTGTTAAACAAAGCAATGCCGAAAAAATCATTGCTGACGGTGTTACACAGCAAATGAAAATTCTTGAAACAAGCGGCGGAATCTCACGCTTTGCATACTGTGATTCAATAAATAATATGCTTCCGCTGATTCTTAACGGCTTGGGTGTTTATGTTTGTATTTTCTCCCATGAAACAGCCGGACTGTCTGAAGGTGCGTGTTATCTTACTCAAGGCAATAACCGTGTTTTGGCTTACAAAATGAAAGCAAATGAATCCTTTGAAGATGTAATGAAGCTCTACAATCGCTTGGGTGATGAAATATTCCCCGATTTTGAATGTGTAAGCGTTGATAGTACAGCGGAATGCATTTTTGAAGAAATTGAAAACACAACGGATATATATATCAGTGCTGAAAATGTAAAAATCTCCACAATAAAAAATTGCGAAGACGGTTCTGGAGATATTATTTTCAGAGTTTTTGAAAACGGTGCAAGCATAGATACCAGATTGTTTATTACAAGTGATGAGCTCGATTTTGGATTTTGGCTTGATATAAGAAAAAATGAGGTCAAAACCTTCCGTGCAGGCAAGGATTCAGTAGTGAGAGAAACAAATTTCCTTGAAGGTACCCCACCTTTTGATGAAATAATTGAATAACAAAAAACAAAAGCCACCGATGAAAATCGGTGGTTTAAATGTTTGCTGAAATTATTAAGCATTAAGTATTATCTTCGCCGAAAAGACCGAAGATTCCCTGGAATATGCTTACGATAACGTCGATAATTTTCTGGAAATACATTACCAAGCTCTCAAGAATGTTCATTGTTTTCCCTCCTATACACAATAATACAAAAATATTGTATATTAAAATAAATGTAAAGTTGTTACAAAAATATGAATAAAAAGTAAATAGTGTGTGTCGTTACAGCACAATATTTAATAATTCATTGATTATTCAATTTTTTGTATGCATTTGTTGACCGAATATTGAAAAATAAAAACCATTATGTTGAAGTGTAATATTAAAGATATTCCACAGTTTGTTAAAATTTGTTCATAAATTATTCAAACAAACACAAGATTTTAATAAAAATTCCTTGACTAATGAACGTAGTATATGATATTATTATTCTATATAATTGTATTAATGTGTCGACAAGGATAGTTTTTAATATATATGTAATTGCTCGTAAAAAAGTAATTCGCATATATCAAGAAACACCTTAATCCCCGGAATTGGGGCAGGGGATAAAAAACATGAAAGGTTGTTCTTATATGAGGAGATTGTTGAGAATTTTATGCTGTGCTCTTACCCTTGTTCTTGTTCTTTGTTGTATTCCGAGTGAAATAATTTCTTCTGCTGCAGGTTACGACTGGGTAACATCATGGGGCTCTCCTGTTACGAATGCAAGCATTTCAGTTATAGAAGGCTCGAATATCAGAGATGTTATTCCGGCAGGCTCTACTGTAAGAACTGTTGTTACTCCAACTCTCAGCGGCAATAAGGTGCGGCTTAAGTTTTCAAATGAGTACGGCAAAAGTGCAGTCACGATTAATGAAGTGACGATTGCTTATACAGGTGAAACAGATGATGTCATAGATGCATCCTCTGTCAAGAATATTACCTTTAACTCAGGCAGTACATCTGTTAAAATCGCAGCCGGCAGTGAGATATATTCAGATGAGATTGATTTCAAAATAAACGCCCTTGAGAAGGTGTCTATAAGCTGTTATTATAAAAATACCACTACTATGTCTACATTGGGACTTTACGGTGCAAAAACATATATCGCATCCTCTCTCGGAAACAAAACTCATAGTGAAACGGTGACATCCGTCGCAACACGTATTGAGCTTACTTCAGGGTCAATTACTTATTCAGCAATTCCGTTTCTTTCAAGACTTGATGTTTATGCAAAAGATGCTTATTGCGTAGTTTTGTTGGGTGACTCTACGCTGACTAATGACATTTACCTCATGCTTGCCGAAAAATGCATAAAAAATGGTATTACCAATATAGGTTTTGTAATGTCCGGAATTATCGGTAATGCTCTGCTTCGTGAGGGAGAAGGCATGCTTGCTTCTTTTTACGGCGACTCTCTTCTTGAGCGTGCCAGACGTGATGCTTTAAATATTCCCGGCGTTAAATATATTATTGTAAAAATCGGTATAAACGATATTCTTCATCCTTATCTTGACAGCATGCAGGGCGTGCTTGATCAATGTACTCCCACACAGATCGTTAATGGCTATAAATCTCTTGCAGAGCAATTTAAGGATACAAATTTGAAGGTATATCTGTGTACCAAAACTCCGGTTAACGGATATACAAGAAATTTCTTGGGCAGCGATGACTTGACATGGATTCCTGAGATAGAGGAAAAGCTGTTGGATATCAATAAATGGATTCGCAATCATGCCGCTAATAACGGTTATGCAGGTTATATAGATTTTGATGCTGTACGTGATCCTGATGATTCAACAAGAATTACCGACCATATGACAACAGACGGTGCCCATTTCTCGTCATACGGTCAGATCGCAGCAACCGACTTGATTCCTGAAGCTGCATACGGTGTAAAAACTCAGCTTACTGATTATGCGGATATTGTCGGAATTGATCCGTATGTTGCTCCGATAGAGGAAACTACCGTAAAAACAGAGGAAACCACAAAGACAGAAGAGCTAACGGTTGCTCAAACTGAAAGTAGTGTCGTACAGGAAACCACAACGCAAAAGGCGGCAGAAACAACCGCTGCAACCGTTGCGGAAGTTACTACAAACAATCCCGGTTTGGTTGTGAATGTTGAGCAGACAACGACTTATGCAAGTGCGAATCAGATACTTTTGGGCGATGATGCCCTTGAGGGTCAGCTTGTTGCTTCAGTAAGTGATGATGATACTTATACGAAGCAGATTGCAGGCTTTGCACTTCTCAGTCTTGTAGGTCTTATTATTGTTGCAGTTGCTTCCGTTATGCTTGTAAAGCTTACTCCCTCCGGTGGAACGTACGGCAGAGCTTCATATGAAGGCAGAGCAAAACAGAAAAAACGTGTATGAAATTAATTGATTCTTCGGTATAAAGTGTTATGTTGCACATACCAAACAGAGTGAATAAGTATGACAGTATGGTACAAATTGCCATGCTGTCTTTTGTTTAAAATAGAAAAAATTATATTTCCATGAAAGATGTTGCAGAACGACAGGGAATATCATTGAAGTATTTGGAACGAATTATATCGGTATTGTCAAAAAAACGGATTTATCGAAGGCGTGCATGGAAAAGGGGACGGATATCGTCTTGTGAAAGATCCCTCTGTGTGTCGAGTTGGAGATATTCTGCGATTTACCGGGGCTCTCGCTCCTGTTGCGAGCCTTGAATGTGTATCAGGATACAGAAATGTAATGACAATAGGGTTTAAAACTTACAATAATGTTCTACACTTATAAAAACTATGATATCTTGCATAAAAAACAGTTAACCGGAGAACAAAACGCTCTCCGGTTAATTATAATTTTTAAATCCGATCTAAGAACATTTATTTAATGTTTGAGATCTGTTTTTTTTGTGTGAAAAAACTGTAAGAAAATTTCTTGTTATTCCTGTATTAAATTAATTAGCTTCTTGAACGCCAGTTCATAATAAGCATCTTCATAGTGGATATTATTTAATCCCCAGCGGTGATTTTCACTTGCCAAATAGTCACCGCAGATGTCAATTATCTTTGCATTTGGTATATTTTTTATCAGTAGCTCGTACATAGCTGAATACATACGGTTAAGGTTGTCACTTTTCTTGTTATTATCCTTGTCAAAGCTTTTGATGCTTCCGTCTGCACTCAGATATTTTGTTTTTGCCTGTGCAACGTGTATTATTATATTTTTTTGATTATATATTTCAGAAACACGTTGGCAAAATGCCTCAAATTTATTTGCAATGGGTTTTTTGTCTGCAAAATATTCGCCTAAAAGACTTTTAAAGTATTTAACTTTCTTTTCTTTTCCATCCAATAGTCCACTGTTAACTAATTCCAAAGAGTTTGTAACTACTGTTCCTCCCCAATAAATCATTCCTAAGCGTTCATCGATCATGTCAATCAGCAGATAATCACTTCCGTCGTTCTCAAATTGAGAAAAGGCGGTTTTTGTTGTATCTGCAAGAACCATTCTTCTTTGAAATGATGAATCAAGGCGAATATCCTCTTCATGTAACACCGGAGAACAGGGAGATGCCATACTTGAAATTACAGTCTGTCTTGCAATATAAGTCTTTAATTTGATTATGCCCGGCTCGCCGTGATTAAGGATATCTCTTGATACGCAGCTGCCGAAAATGCTTAAATTGTAAGTTTGCTCACTCATATCAGGCATTTTCAAGAATATCGGCAATTCGCTCACTTGCGTGACCGTCACCGTATGGGTTTGATGCGTGGCTCATTTTCTTGTATTCTTCTTCATTTTCAAGAAGGGTCTTGAATGTTTCATAGATATATTCTTCATCTGTACCAACAAGTTTGAGTGTGCCTGCCGCAATGCCCTCGGGGCGTTCTGTTGTGTCTCTCATAACAAGAACGGGCTTGCCTAATGACGGCGCTTCTTCCTGAACTCCTCCGCTGTCTGTAAGAATGAGATAGCTTTTTGCAAGGAAGTTGTGGAAATCAAGAACATCTAAAGGCTCAATGATATGCACTCTGTCATTCTCTCCGAAAACGTCGTGTGCAGTCTGGCGTACAACGGGATTCATATGAATGGGATAAATGACCTTGATATCATCGTGCTCGTCAATGATTCTCTTGATAGCCTTAAACATATTTCTCATAGGTTCACCCAGATTTTCTCTTCTGTGTGCTGTGAGAACAATAAGTCTTGAGCCTTCTGCCCAATCAAGCTCAGGATGTGAATAATCTTCTCTTACGGTTGTTTTAAGTGCATCAATGGCAGTGTTGCCGGTGATGTAAATTGAAGCTTCATCTTTGCCCTCTTTAAGAAGGTTATCCGCAGACATCTGTGTAGGTGCAAAGTTATATTTTGAAACAATACCTACAGCCTGACGGTTGAACTCTTCAGGGAACGGAGAATAAATATTGTAGGTGCGAAGACCTGCTTCGACGTGACCTACGGGAATCTGCATATAGAAGCAAGCAAGAGCTGTAACGAAAGTTGTTGATGTGTCACCGTGAACGAGAACAACATCAGGCTTTACTTCCTCAAGAACATCTTTAATTTTCATGAGAATGTTCGCCGTAATATCGAAAAGAGTCTGTCTCTCTTTCATTATTGAAAGGTCATAATCAGGCACCACACCGAAAGTATCAAGGACGCTGTCAAGCATCTGTCGGTGCTGACCCGTTACACAGACGACCGTATTTATATTTTCTCTCTTTTTGAGCTCAAGCACGAGAGGACACATTTTGATAGCCTCAGGTCTTGTGCCGAATACGAGCATTACAGTTTTCATATTATCACCATAAATCTAATGCAAAATGCAAAGCTTTTGACCTCACATTTTGCATCGTTTTTTCTTATCAAAGTGTGTGTGTGCCGGGAAGATTGCAGATATTTCTTGTATCAAGAATTACTTTACCCTGAAGCTTGTCCATGTTGTTCTTGATTTCATCGTGACCGACAAGAAGAACAACCATCTCAACATCATTAAGGAATGCATCGAAATCGTGATACTGATTCTCTACGATATCCTTTGTAACATAAGGGTCATAAACCTTTACGCCTGTTGCAAGATGTCTTTCCATGCTTTCAAGCATCTGAAGAGTGGGGCTTTCACGAACATCATCAACATTCTCTTTGTAGGTAAGTCCGTAGAAACCAACCTTTGAAACGTCTTTTATTC
>CAYVTA010000071.1:0-11004 GCA_964454355.1 uncultured Eubacteriales bacterium
CACATAAAAGTTTTGGTCGAGCTTTTTCAAAAGCTCGTGGGTTTCAAAAGGGCAAAGCCCTTTGTCGCACTCCGCAGAGTGCGAAATTCCTTTGCTTGAAAAAGCGCAGGAGGGGAACAAAAACAGTCCTGCGTGACTGTTTTTGTGTGGGGGAACCCTCGCCAGGGGGGGGTCCCGTCACATCACCGATAAATTATTGTTTATTTAATATAACTTCTGACTCTGAGATCGATACCTTTATCATCACAGAGTTTTTTGCATTTCTTTATATTTTCATCGCCTATAGTATCTACAACGGACATTTTGACTGTGGGAATATATTTCTGACAGTCTTTTGTGAATTTTATCATTGCCTCAAAGGCTTCAATTCCGAATTTCGGATGAACGATATTGTTGTAGCTTTCTGCATCGGGTGCATTTAGACTGACCGAAACAGAATCAATAAGTCCGTGCATCCGTTCTGCACTGTTGTCACATTTGTTAATGAGATCTGACAATCCGTTTGTGTTAAGACGGATTTTTACATTGTGCTTGTTTTTAATGTATTCGGCAGTTTTCAAAAGCTTTTCCAATGCACAGGTAGGTTCTCCGAATCCACAGAAAACTACATCTTCAACACCCGTCCAATCAAAAACATCAATTGCTGTTATGATTTCATCCATACCGGGCTCATGATCGAGCCACAGACTACCCATATCGCCTAAGCCTGATTTGTTATGTCTCAAACAAAATTCACAGTCACAGGGACAGGCGTTTGTTATATTGAAATATACTTTACTGCCGTATGTGTAAATAATATTTTCCATAAATTAAATCTTTCTGTTTAAATTTTACCGCCAAGCTTTGACTTGAGCCGCATCTTGTCAAATGCTGCACCGATTATATAGAATACGATCATACTTGCCGTTGCTTGAACTAAATTCCAGATGATTCCGGGGACAGCAGCTCCTGCACCGTAAAAAACCGTATCTGCAACAAAATAAATTGCAGGTGTAATGACAATACCTGCGAGAGGAGCGAGGCGGTTGCGTTTTGCAAGAATTTTATCGTTTTTATTTGAAAATGCAACAGTAAGAAGAGTTTTTACGATAATTGTAAAGGGAGCATATGCTGTGTATCCCGAAAGAACATCCGCAAGACCGCCGCCCACAGCAGCAGCCACCATTGCATAGGGAAGAGGCAGGAATGTTGCCGCAAGATAAATCATTGTATCTCCCAAATGAACATATCCGCCACCCGGAATAGGGATTTTCGGAAAAAATGTAAAACCTGCAACAAGAGCGGCAAACATTGATGTTAAAACGATTTTTATTAGCTTTTTGTTTTTCATAATATATTCGCCCCGATGTGAAAACGTATCGTTTTTACTCTGCAGCCTCACCGAATTTTGCGTTATAGTTTTCAATTGCCGCAGTAATAATCTCAATTGCCGCATCGGAATCTTTGACCTCATCAACTGCAGTTTCCTTGTGCTCTAAAGCTTTGTAGACAGTGAAGAAGTGAGTCATTTCATCGTAAATATGTCTGGGCAGAGCAAAAATGCTTCTGTAAACATTATAAGTCGGGTCACCAAAAGGAACTGCAATGATCTTTTCATCAGATCTGCCATTGTCGATCATTTTGATAACACCAATTGGATAACATCTTACAAGTGTGAGGGGATCAAGAGGCTCGGAACAGAGAACAAGAACATCAAGCGGATCAAGGTCATCTGCATATGTTCTGGGAATAAAACCGTAATTTGCAGGATAGTGGGTCGATGTGTGAAGCACACGGTCAAGCATAATAAGCCCAGTTTCTTTGTCAAGCTCATATTTGTTTTTGCTTCCTTTAGGGATTTCAACAACAGCCATGAAATCCTCCGGCTTGATTCTCTCAGGATTGATTGAATGCCATATGTTGCTCATAAAATGTCTCCTCCTATTATATTAAATATTTATGCTTTCGTCAATTGATAATTTTGTAAATATAAAGCCTGCACCGTAAGGGTACAGGCTTCAAGGTTTTATAAATCAGTTTTCGTAAACGCTGACCTTCTTGCGGTCTTTACCCATACGCTCAAACTTAACGGTACCGTTAACAAGAGCAAAGAGTGTATCATCTGAACCCTTGCCGACATTATTGCCGGGATGGATGTGAGTACCTCTCTGACGAACAAGAATTGTTCCTGCATTAACAGTTTGACCGTCTGCACGCTTTACGCCGAGTCTCTTTGATTCAGAATCACGGCCGTTACGGGTTGAACCTGCACCCTTTTTATGTGCGAAGAGCTGAATGTTTATTTTGAGCATAATTACACCTCCGTAGTTATTTTGATAAAGTCCGGATTATCTTTGGAAAGCTCCGCTAAATGAAGCTGTAAACCCTTGAGAATATCCGACGCAGCTTCAGATGAGCTGCCGAGCATGACTTTCATATATCCGTCATCAACTTCGGTATCTGTTTCAACACCGAGAATTTCCGTAACTGTGTTGACCGCCATATACGCTGCAGATGAAACTGCTGCACATATTATGTCACGTCCGCATTCAGCATAACCGGAATGTCCGTCAATTACGAAGCCGTAAGGCTTTTTGTCACGGATATAAAACTTTGCCCGAATCATTAAGCGTTGATTGAAGCAACTTCAATCTTTGTGTAGGGCTGTCTGTGGCCCATCTTACGCTTTTCGTTTTTCTTTGCTTTGTAGGTTGAAACAGTAATCTTCTTGCCCTTGCCGTTTTTAACAGCCTTAGCAACAACTGTAGCACCTGCAACATAGGGAGCACCGACTTTAATGCCGTCATCTGCACCTACAGCAATAACCTTATCAAAAACTACTTCGCTGTCAGCCTCAACGTCAAGCTTCTCGATGAAAACGATTGAGCCTTCCTCGACTTTGTACTGCTTGCCGCCTGTTTCGATAATTGCGTACATTGATTTACCTTCCTTATAAAGACTCGCTGCGACGGGCGGTTAAAACTCTTGTAAGGGCATGGTTATCCCTTGCCTGCCACATGCGGCGTATAAATTTTATCATATTTAATATAACATTGTCAATAACAAATTAAAGTTTTATTGCAAAATTAAGTGTTGTTATAAACATGATTTATAATGCATAATGCACAATTAAACAATAAGTAATATTGTTTATCTTAATTTTGCAAAAAATTCTGTCATCAGCTCTCTGCAATCATTTTCCATAAAGCCCTCCTGCAATTCAGGCTGATGATTGTAAGGCAAATTAAAAAGAGCAGTCACAGAGGAGCAAGATCCTGCTTTCAGATCATATGCTCCGTAAAACACTTTTTTAATTCGAGCATTGATAATTGCTCCTGCACACATAGGACAAGGCTCTAACGTGACATACATTGTACAATCGGAAAGCCGCCAGCTTCCCAGTGCTTTACAGGCATTGTCAACAGCTTGAATTTCAGCGTGTCCCAGTGCATTTTTATTTTTTTCTCGTGTGTTTCTGCCCTCTGCAATAATTTCGCCGTTTTTGGCGATTACGGCACCTACAGGCACCTCACCTTCATTAAGAGCCTCTCTTGCAAGCTCTATTGCTCGGGTCATAAGTTCTCTGTGTGTCATAATGTTACTCCGAGATAAACAACAATTTAGCAGTACGCTAAATTATTGTTTATTACATTAAATATAATCACAGATACATTCTGTTATATCTTGGGCTGATATCAAATGTACCGTCGTGTTCGATATCGGTAATAGTCACGCCTTGAGGCCAATCTTTTTCGTTACAGTCGCATTTTTCATCCAGAGTATAGGTTTCATATCCACAGTACTGATTATATACAAGATAAACACCGTCATATATTGCACAAAAGTCATTTACATGATCATGACCGCTGAAAACAGCCTGAGTGCTGTCCAATTCCTTAATCAAAGAGAACATTCCGCTGTTAAAAGCTGAACTTCCGACAGTTTCGTATGCAGTGCCGTAAAGAATTTCGCATTTGTCTGTAAAAGCAAATTTTCCGTTATCCTGCATTTCAGAGTCGATTGCATTTTCGTACTCCTTAATGGGAATATGCATATACATAAATGACTTTACATCACCGTACTTTTCTTTTAGTTCGGTGACTTTTTCTTTATACCAATCCATCTGATTCTGCTTAATAAAATCATAACCCGTTATATTTTCGTCAGCACCGTGAGACTTCAAATATTCAGGATATACATCTCTGCCGGAGTCAAACATAAAAAGAGTTTTAAGCAATTCATTTTCATTTTTCATTATATTGATACAATAATTGCCATAGCCAAAAAGCTCTTTTTTGCCGTGCATGGCGAGGCAGTGGGGAAATTTTGACTGACAGGACATAAGCAAGTGCTTAAATCTGCCTTTTTCCTCTCTTGCCTCATGATTGCCGAAAACGAACGCCCAATAAACACCGATTTTTTCCATAAACTGAGCAAACTGAACGGAATCAAAATGTTGAAATTTTGACTGGATAACATCACCTGTAAGAATGACAAGGTCGGGAGAGGTGGCTTTAATATGCTTCATAAACATATCCATGCACTTAAAACGCAAATCGGTTTCATCTCCGAAATGGAAATCCGTAGATGAGAGTATTCTGAATCCGTCATTCAATATTTTTCCGTTTTTATCGACTTTCGCAATCGTTACGGAATCTTCGGTTCTTTCAAGAACCTTGATTTTAGAACCAACATGGCTCACTTTTACCTGTTCGGAAAACATAAGCTTGCCGAGCTTGCCTTTAGTTGCCTTGTAAAGTCCCCTGTCCGCTGAAAGAAGAGCCTTGTCAGCAGTTATTCTCAAATTTTCATATAATTCAGTAAGCATATTATTTCTTTTCTCCTGTCAATTGACAATTTTGCATAGCCTTATCAATATCGCCGTCAAGAATATATCTTACAGCTTCACAGGCTTTTTCCATTGTCCGGACTAAAACTTCTTTATCATGATTTGAAAAGCTGCCAAGCACATAATCTTTAAGATCATAATCCGGATGAGGCTTTGCACCTACGCCGATTTTGATTCTGGGAAAATTATCACTGTTAAGATGATAAACAATACTCTTTACACCGTTGTGACTGCCTGCAGAGCCTTTTCTTCTTATTCTCAAGGCTCCCAAGGGAATGTCAATATCATCAAAAATAATCAGGCATTTTTCCGGCGGAACCTTGTAAAACTGTGCCGCCTCACGGATGGCCTCACCGCTGTTATTCATGTATGTTTGAGGTCTCATGACAAGACAGCGATGACCTTCAATGACTGTGTCAGCAACAACTGACTTAAATTTAATTCGGTCGGTTTTAAATCCCTCTTTATTAGAAAGAATATCAAGACACAGAAATCCGGCGTTGTGACGTGAGTATTCATACTCTTTGCCCGGATTGCCCAGACCTGCAATGATGTATTCAATTCCGCCACCTGAGCTTTTATTTGAAAACTTATTGAAAAATCCCATATGTTAATCCTTAATTTATACTTTTTTTCTGTATGGCTGTGTTTCCTTTACCCAACCATCTTTTGTTGTCTGACGCTCACGAGCAATTGCAAGAGCGTTATCAGGTACATTTTCCGTAATGGTAGAGCCTGCCGCAGTATATGCATTTTCACCCACTGTCACCGGAGCAACAAGGTTTGTGTTGCAGCCGATAAAGGCTCTGTCTTTGATAGTTGTTCTGTTTTTTGTTTTTCCGTTAAAATTAACCGTAACAACACCACAGCCAAAATTTACATTTTTGCCTACATCTGAATCACCCACATAGGTAAGATGAGAAACGCAGGTTTCAGAATCAATCACAGAATTTTTAACTTCAACGAAATTACCCAAATGTACACCGTTTCCGATAACTGAATCGGGACGTATCTGAACAAAAGGACCGATAGAAGCATCATTAAGAATCTTTGCATTTCTTATCTGAGCATTGTTGAAAGAAACATTATTTCCGATAGATGCGTTCTGAACATAAGAGTTGGGACCTATTACACAGCCCTCACCAACAGAAACCTCTCCGCACATGATCGTACCGGGCAGGATTCGGGTATCTCTGCCAACAACACAGTCGGGGCCTATCATTACGCCGTCCGTACAGGGGATATCAACACCCTCATCCATGAGCTTTTCAAGTATTTCCATTCTTGCAAGCTCGTTAAGACGGTTAAGCTGAGAGCGGGAGTTTGCACCAAGTACAGTTTTTTCATTACCTGTATCAAATGCACCTGATTTACCCTTTGATTCAAGAATTATTGCAATTGCATCCGTCAGATAATATTCCCCCTTACTGTTATTAGGGGTTATTCTTGTAAGAACATCACAAAGAACATCTGCATTAAAGCAGAATGCACCGGAATTTACTTCATTGATAATCTTTATTTGTTCATCGGCATCACTTTCTTCAACAATAGCCTTTACATCACCGTTTTCATCACGAACAATTCTGCCGTAACCGAAGCTGTCATTGACTTTTGCTGAAATTACGGTTGCATCATTACCCTTTTCATCGTGGTATTCAATGGCATTTATTATCGTTTCTGCATCAATAAACGGTGCATCACCATTAAGTATAACAACATTCCCGCCTGAATGGCTTCTAATAAAATCAGAAGCCTGCATTACTGCGTGTCCGGTTCCTTTTCTTTCAGACTGATGAACGGTTGCAACGCTGTCACCCAAATGTTCTTCAATACATTCGGATGCATAACCGGTAACGACGCATATATCTTCAATACCTGCCTTTTTTACGGCACAGATTACCCAATCAAGCATTGGCTTAAAAAGAACCTCACTCATTACCTTGGGCTTTGAGGTTTTCATTCTTGTGCCCTCACCTCCGGCAAGAATCACAGCACAATTTTTCATATTATCAACTCCATTAGGATAAAATGCATAAATAAAAATATGCTTAAACGATATATATTATACTATCTTTAATGAATTAATGCAATAGAAACATTACAGATACCAAAAATCTCCCGACAAGCGGGAGATAAAAGAGATAAGTATTAAGAAAATTATGAATCATCCAAAAATATTATCAAATTCCGAAAAATTTCTTTGCGTTGTTATATGAAATATCCTCAGCAAGCTTTGCAAGAGCTTTTTCATCGTTGGGATAAAGTCCTTTTTCAACCATATCGCCCATAAGACCGCAAAGGATTCGGCGGAAATACTCATGTCTGGGATATGAAAGGAAGGAACGAGAATCCGTAACCATACCAACAAATTTACCCAATGCACCCAGATTACCGAGAGTTCTCATCTGTTCTCTCATGCCGTCAATATTATCGTTAAACCACCAAGCAGAACCGAACTGAATCTTGCTTTCTGCTTCACTTGATTGGAAATTACCCAGCATTGTGCCCAAAACGTAATTATCTTTTGGATTAAGTGTAAACAGCACTGTTTTGGGAAGATTACCCTCAATTTCAAGAGAATCAAGCATTCTTGAAAGCTTCTGAGCGATCTCTTTATCATCAATTGAATCATAACCTGTATCAGGACCTAACTTTTTAAACATTGCCGTATTGTTATTTCTCATAGCACCCATATGAAGCTCCATTACCCAGCCTCTTTTTGCATATTCAGCAGCAAGGAAACGAAGAAGAGCAGTCTTGAACTTATCAGCATCAACAAGAGAAATATTTTCGCCGTGAACACCTTTTGCAAAAATGGCCTCAAGCTCTTGTACAGTTGCTTCTTCATAAGGAACATATGTGAAAGCATGGTCACTTGCACAGCAGCCGAGCGAATCAAAAAATTCTATTCTTTCAGCCAAAACAGCACAAAGAGCAGCAAAACTTTCAATTTTTTTCTCAGCTCTCTTTTCCATATCGGCAAGCCATGGCTTCCATGCGGGAGCTTCTATGGCAAGAGCCTTATCAGGTCTGAATGCGGGAAGGACTTTACATTTAAATGTTTCATCTTTAGCCAGAAGAATATGATATTCAAGGCTGTCAGCAGGGTCATCGGTAGTACAAAGGTGTGATACATTTGACTTTTCTATAAGCTCTCTGGGAGTAAAGCCGCCTTCAGCAATTTTTGCATTTGCTCTGTTCCAGATATCGTCTGCTGTGTCTTCATTAAGGATGTCATAAATTCCGAAATAACGGCGAAGCTCAAGATGAGACCAATGATACATGGGGTTGCCGATAAGAGATGGCATGATTGAAGCAAACTTCTTAAATTTTTCGTACCCGCTTGCATCGCCTGTCATGTACTTTTCCTCAACACCGCAGGAACGCATTGCACGCCATTTGTAATGGTCACCGCCCAGCCAAAGATACGCAATATCAGCAGGTTGCTTGTTCTCATAAATCTCCTTGGGTGAAAGATGGCAGTGCCAGTCAAAAATAGGCATTTTGTCTGCCGCTTCAAAGCACTTGAGTGCAGGTTCATTGTCTAACAGAAAATCATTTCCCATAAATTCTTTTATCATTAAAAAACACCTCTCTACCTAATTATGATAACAGATGATGAAATGTAAATCAAGATAGAAATTCATTTTATCCGTTCTGAATAAAATGATTATGTCTCATCTTCAATAAATGTGCTGTTTAATGAACAAATTTACAAATCTCGTCTTGCAAATTCATTTTATTTGATAAAAATGACAGTTGAACCGTGTTTTTGTGTGTGATATACTGTTAATAATCTACCGACCCGGAGGAATTGAAGATGTATAATAATTTTAACAATACTGCAGATTTCATAGCATCTTTTGACAAAGAGATTGCAGATGCAATGAATCTTGAACTGAAGAGACAAAGAGATAATATTGAGCTTATAGCTTCCGAGAACATCGTTTCCCCTGCTGTTATGGCTGCAATGGGTAGCTGCCTTACCAACAAATACGCAGAAGGCTACAGTTCAAAGAGATACTACGGCGGATGTCAGTGCGTTGATATAGTGGAAGACATTGCAAATAAAAGAGCAATGGAGCTTTTCGGTGCAGAATACTCAAACGTTCAACCTCATTCAGGCACACAGGCAAACATTGCTACATATTTTGCTCTCCTTAATCACGGTGATACCATTCTCGGTATGAGTCTCGCTCACGGCGGACATCTTTCTCACGGTTCACCTGTAAATATGTCAGGCAAATATTTTAACTTCGTTTCCTATGGTGTAAATGACGACGGTTTTATTGATTATGATGAGCTTGAAAAAATTGCAAAAGAAGCTCAGCCAAAAATGATTGTTGCCGGTGCTTCCGCATATCCCAGAGCAATTGATTTTGAACGCATCGGTGCAATTGCAAAGTCAGTAGACGCAATTTTTATGGTTGACATGGCTCATATCGCAGGTCTTATTGCCGCAGGTGAGCATGTGTCACCCGTTCCCTATGCAGATATAGTTACTTCTACAACACACAAAACACTCAGAGGTCCCAGAGGCGGTCTCATTCTTGCTAAAAATGAATTTGGTCAGGCACTCAACAAGGGTATTTTCCCCGGCTGCCAGGGCGGTCCTCTTATGCATACCATTGCAGCAAAGGCTGTCTGCTTCGCAGAGGCAATGAGTGATGAGTTTAAAACATATCAGCACAATGTTATACTTAATGCAAAGGCACTTGCAAACGGTCTTGTTTCAAGAGGTGTTAATCTTGTTTCCGGAGGTACCGATAACCATCTTATGCTTTGCGACCTTCGTTCAACAGGTGTAACTGGAAAAGAGCTTGAACACAGACTTGATGAGGTTCACATCACAGCAAATAAGAACGCAATTCCCAACGACCCTCAAAAGCCTTTCGTTACAAGCGGCGTAAGATTGGGCACTCCTGCTGTAACAACAAGAGGCTTCAACACTGACGATATGGATAAAGTCGCAGAATGTATCGCTCTTGCAGCAACAGATTTTGAAAACAAAAAAGACTATATTGCTGCAGAAGTTGATAAGCTTGTTAAAGCTCATCCTCTTTACGAATAATAAGCAAAAAAATCGATCAATGACCGGTTTTCAGACTGTCGATAAAGGCACATGACCATGCATAAGTACAACTAAATAAAAAAAGAAAAAAATTGGTCAAAAATTAAATAATATAATGCATTAGGCAACAGAATATCGAATTCTGTTGCCTAAACTCATACATTTGCTGTTTTTTCGCCCTCTCGCAGTACCTATGTACAGCTTCGGGTCGAAGAAAACAGCATCATTTACCTTTCTTGACAGTCTCACAATTTGTCTGCAAAATGATACTTTATAAGCACAGTTTTAACACTGTTGTATCATTGTCTTTTGTTAATTTATATTGTTTTTTTGTTAATTTATAAACAATGGTTGAATTATATGTTTCTTTGTGCTACAATTACTTCCGGCTGTTGCAAGTTAATGATTTATGAGCTTCAACAAGAAAAGAAAAGGAGAGAATTAAGCCAATGGGTGTAATTTTCGAAAATTTATTCAACCTGGAATGGCAACAGGTTGTAATGTGGATAATCGGCGGAGTGCTGATTTATCTTGCCATAAAAAAAGAAATGGAACCGTCACTGCTTCTGCCTATGGGCTTTGGCGCAATCCTCATCAACCTTCCCGAATCGGGTGCAAAAGCAGTTATTGACCATCTTTTTGAAATCGGTATAGAGTCAAACGAATTGATGCCGCTTATACTCTTTATCGGTATCGGAGCAATGATAGACTTTGAGCCGCTGCTGGGTAATCCTAAGCTTATGCTGTTCGGTGCGGCTGCACAGTTCGGAATATTCTTTACTCTTTGCCTGGCTTCACTGTTTGGATTTGACCTTCACGATGCAGCTTCAATCGCTATTATCGGTGCTGCTGACGGTCCCACATCAATTTTCGTTGCTCAGACACTTAATTCAAATTATACTGCGGCTATCATGGTTGCGGCGTACTCGTATATGGCACTTGTGCCTATAGTTCAGCCCCCTATCATCAAGCTCTGCACAACAAAGAAAGAGCGTCTTATCAGAATGAAGTACACAACGAAGAAGGTTTCAAAGACAACAAAGATCCTCTTCCCTATTGTTGTTACTATCATCGTAGGTCTTGTTGCTCCTGATGCTGTTGCTCT
>CAYVTA010000072.1:0-10886 GCA_964454355.1 uncultured Eubacteriales bacterium
CAATGTTCTCTGAAACACCCCAAATCTTTGATTTGGTTGGTGTTTCGAGGTTATTATAACACATATTTTTATTTATTAAAATATTTTTATAACATTTTTTAAATGAATTTTTATTGCAATAGAACATATAATATGTTAAACTTAAATAAGAAAGATACATACGGTGATTATTTTGGCTTCATTTTTTGAAACAGAACAAAAAGAAGAGATTTGCATGCTCGTAAGTGTTGATACAGGTGAATTTGATGCTTCTGCATCCATTGACGAGCTTGAAGAATTGGCACATACAGCAGGAGCAATTGTTTTTGCAAAGCTGATTCAAAAAAGAGAACGCCCTGATAATGCAACATATCTGGGTGAGGGCAAGCTGTGGGAACTGAAAAACATATGCCTTAATAATGACATCGACCTGCTTATTTTTGACGGAGAATTGACTCCATCACAACAAAGAAACATCGAAAACTACACCAACGTAAGAGTTATTGACCGCACAATGCTTATTCTTGATATTTTTGCTCTTAATGCAAGAACAGGCGAAGGTAAATTACAGGTTGAGCTGGCTCAGCTAAAATATTCTCTTCCTCGTCTCGGCGGAAAAGGTACGCAAATGTCAAGACTCGGTGGCGGCATCGGAACAAGAGGACCCGGTGAATCAAAGCTTGAATCTGACAAACGTCACATCCATCGCAGAATAGATGCACTTGAAGAAAATCTTAAAAATCTTTCAAAACGGCGTAATCTTATGCGTCAGCGAAGAAAGAAAAACTCAGTAACGACCGTTGCAATCGTAGGCTATACAAATGCAGGAAAATCAACATTGCTCAATGCACTGACCGATGCGGGTGTTCTTGCGGAAAATAAGCTTTTTGCCACACTTGACCCAACATCAAGAGCATTGAAGCTTCCGGACGGAAGAACTGTTCTTCTTGTTGACACGGTAGGATTTATTTCAAGACTCCCCCATGATTTGGTGGAAGCCTTCAAATCAACTCTTGAAGAAGTTGTTTATGCAGACCTTATATTAAATGTATGTGATGCTTCCGACCCTGATTTTGAGGAACACGTAAAAGTAACGAAGCAGGTAATAAGCGATTTGGGAGCAGGAACTAAACCCGTGTTGACTGTTTACAACAAATGTGACAAAAATCCTAACCTGCGTTTTTTCGGTGAAGCCGGCAATGATGTAAGAATTTCAGCCCTTCACAAAATCGGACTTGAGAATATGCTTAATAAGATGTGTTCAATGCTTGAAAACACAAGACGAAAAGTTAAACTTCTCATGCCCTACTCAGACGGCTCTACTGTCTCAAAAATACGGCAGCAGGGAGCAGTTATTTCGGAGGAATACCGAGAAGACGGGCTTTATATGGAAGTTATTCTTGACGGCGTTTTTCTCAATTCAATCAAAGACTGTATTCTTCCGGAAGAGGAATAAAAATAAGTTAATATAATAATAAAAAGTTAAAAGGAGAAAATTATGGACAAGTATTTAATTATCAATGCTGATGATTTCGGTATGTGCCACGCTCACAACGTTGCAACAATGGAGCTTTTTAAATGCGGAGGTATTACTTCCTCAACAATAATGGCACCCTGTGCATGGGCAAAGGAAGCTGTTAAGTTTTCAATAGACAATCCTCAGTATGCTATAGGTGTACATCTGACTACAACAAGCGAATGGGGCAACTATCGCTGGGCACCCGTAAACAAAGAAAAAACCGCTTCCCTTCGTGATGAAGAAGGCTTTATGTGGCATGAGTGCGATCAGTTTGCAAACGCTGCTGACCTTGCAGAGGTTTGCGGAGAAGTTATGGCTCAGATAGAACTGCTTAAAAATTTAGGTCTTAATCCCTCTCACGTTGACAATCACATGGGCTCTCTTTACGGCATTGACACAGGCAGATTTGAGCTTCTTGTTTCAACAATTGAAATTGCGGGCAAATACGGTCTTCCCTTTAGAATGCCTACAACATTTACAGATGCACAGTTCGGCAACGATATGCTTGATATCAAGGTACCCAGAGAGATGATTGATGCTCTTATCGGTCAGCTTGTTGATCTTGGAAAAGCACATAAAGTTGCAATGCCTGATTATCTTCTTCCCGGAGATTGGAACGGTCCCCAGAACGACAGCTACGAGAATTTCAGAGAATACATATATGAGCTTTACAGAACTTTCGAGCCGGGTGTAACAGAAACATACATTCACCCTGCTGTAGAATGTGATGAAATCAAGGCAATCACCGGTTGCTGGTACAGAAGAGTTTGGGAACATAAGCTCTTTTCTGACCCGAAAACAAAACAGCACATTGACTCTCTCGGCATAAAGCTCATTAACTACAGAGATCTTAAGGAAATAAGAGGATATTAAAACAAGATACGCATATCATAAATAATAATCTGAAAAATTTTAATAGACAATAAACATTAGGCAACAGAACTCTTAATTCTGTTGTCTAATGGTTTATATAGAATATATTGGCGATTTCGGTTTATTAAGATTTTTCAAAGATGGAGTTAAAAATCGGAAACTCAATTGACTTCTCAAAAATGAATAATATAATATAATTGAAAGGAAAAATAAAGGAGGTTTTTATTGTGATAGAAGTAAAAAAACTGACTAAACGCTTTGGCGATTTCACCGCCTTGCAGGATATTTCTCTTACGGTTGAAAACGGCAGTGTTTACGGGCTTGTAGGTTACAACGGTGCAGGAAAAACGACTTTGCTTAAAAATATTTCAGGAATTTACAAGCCGGAAAGCGGAGATGTGCTTTTTGACGGTGAAAGCATATTCAATAATGAAAAGAAAAAAGAAGAACTGTTTTTTATGCCGGACGATTTATATTTCAGTCCTTATGCAAACATGAAAAAGATGGCTGATTTTTACAACGGCTACTACAAGCGATTCAATTACAGCACCTTCAACAGACTGGTAGAAGCATTTGGTCTTGACCCCAAAAAACGAATAAACGGCTTTTCAAAAGGTATGCAAAGACAGGCGGAAATGGTGCTGGCACTGTCAACACATCCAAAGCTTCTGCTTCTTGATGAGTCATTTGACGGAATTGACCCGCAAAAGCGATTATTGATGAAAGGACTACTCAAGGAATCCATAAAAGAAAACGGCACGTCAGTAATTATTTCATCTCACAACCTGCAAGAGCTTGAAAACCTGTGTGACCATATCGGCATCATTAACGGCAAAAAAATCTCAATCACAGGTGCTGTTGACGAATTATCCTACGGCAAAACAAAATTCCGTCTTGCATTCGCAAGGGAATTTACTTTAGATGAGTTCAAAGATATAAAATGCGAAAATCTGACAAAAGACGGTCAGTTGGCAATATTTACGGTCAGCGGAAACACAGACGAAGCGGAAGAACAGATCAAAAAACTGTCTCCCGCTGTTACGGAAAAAATCAGTCTTTCGCTTGAAGAAATATTTATGCAGGAAATGGAGGGAACAGACTATGACTACAAATCAATCCTTGCGTAAACCGATGTTATTCACATTCAAACAGGGACTCAAAAGCATAACAACCGCAGTAGCGGTTATTCTCTGCGGTGCGATCACATTTTTTACTGCATTTTTTACACTTATAGAGCTTTTTACATCAAGTCCGATATACGATGACAATTGGAATATCACAGAATATATTGAAAATAAAGAATTATATCATTACCTGATTTTCTGTGATGCAAATGAGTTCATGACGCCCATTCTGCTTATTATCATTGCCGCAGGCGGTGTTCTTGCTGCGATCTGTACCTTCAACTTTATCACTTCAAAGAAAATGGTAAATGTTTACTATTCTTTGGGTATAACAAGAGCAAAACTTTTCTGCGGGAAGTATTTTTCGGGTCTGTTACTTCTGTTTATTGCGGTATTTTTCCCGTTACTTCTTACATTCATCGGCAATGTTGCAACTGTCGGTTATTCCGCAACGCTGATGAAAGCAATTCTTTTTTATTTGTTTAAATTCACTCTTACGGCATTTACATCATATACCATAACCTCTGCGGTATTTGCCGTTGTGGGAACCACCTTTGAAACTGCAATATTCTCCGCAATTATACTTTTTATTCCCGATATATTCCTTTACAGTGTGCAGATGCTTATGGATAAATTCCTTTACGGCAACCCCTATGGCTATACATTTATTTATGCAAATGATTATGCTTATTACGGACAGACAGCATCATCTCTACCGGAAAGATTCAGCTGGATAAGTCCGGTTTTCTGGGGAAAGGAACAAATCAATGAGTTTGCTCTTGCAGAAAAATCTGATGCAAAAGATGTAATTCCTCAGATTTCTCCGAATTTCATCTATACGCTCGTTTGGTTTGCGATCTGCGTTGCTGTTTTCTTCCTTGCCGTGCTTCTTTTCAACAGAAGAAAAGCTGAAATCTGCGGTTTTATCGGCACAAACAGATATCTCAATTCCGCTGTATCACTCCTTGCCGCATTTTCAGTATTCAGTATTGCAGTAAGTTTCGTTGATGAAATTGTTTTAGGAATTGCTTTGGGTGCATTGGCATTTGCAATAGTTCACCTTCTGCTTGAAATTATCGTTTTGAGAGATTTAAAGAAATTTGCAAGAGGACTTTACAAATTGCCTGTCGGTATTGCAGTATCTATAGCAATCGTATTCATTTTCAACTCAGGATTTTTCGGATATTCGCAGAATATCCCCGAAACAGAAAACATTCAAAGTGTTGCTGTAACTTATGTGGGAACAAATACAGAATACGGACTTTTCAATGACAGTAACAGTTCCTGGCAGTGGAACGAGCTTGGTTATTATGAATATTCAAACAGTCTTGCAGGGGAATTTACAACAAAAAATGATATAAATGCGGTCCTTGATGCTCATAAATTAATTGCCGAAACAGCTGAAGAGGACAGAACAATTGAAAGTAACGTTCAATTTGTGTACACACTCAAAGATGGCAGTATCGTAAAAAGGAACTTCGCATCTGTTTCACCTGATGCTTATAAAAAACTGCTATACCTTGAAGACTGTAACTATTACGATGAACAGCTGAAAAAGTATTTTAAAGGTGACATCAAAGAGTTTAAACAATATGAAGATTCTGCAGAATATAACTTTGCAGAAGCACAAAAAACACTGCGTACATCATATTCAATTAATCTGTACAGCAAATATATGAATAAAGAGTTTACCGTAAATCTAACGGAAAATGACAAAAAAAAGCTTCTGGATGCACTTTACAATGATATTATGAACCGTTCTGCTGAAGAAAAATATTATCCTGCGGAAACTCCCGTTGCATTTATTTATTTCAATAATCAATATAATTTTTACGGTGATTCCGAATACTTAATGCCTGCGGAAGCAGAATCAACGATTACAGAAAACGATTACACCGCAAAATATACGGATTATCCATTCTGTTACAATTCAGTGTATAACCCCAACTTTACAACGTACATCACAACGGATATGGTAAACACAATCCAACTTCTTAAAGATATGGGACTTTATGAAAAGCTGACAGAAACTCCTGAATTTGTTTCAGCAGAGATAATCGATGCTCAGACAGCATATGATTCTTACGAATGGAGGTATATTACATCATCGAGATGTTATCTTTCAAAATATTCAGCATCGAAATCAGAATCAGGTCAGGAATGGGAAAATTACACTAATATACTTGAAGCAGAAGTAGACGGTACTGTAGTGACAGAACAAACTGTCATCGACGAACTCCTGAATCACTCATACACCGTTTACGAACAGGATGATATTGACATGGGTTGGTTCGTCTGCTTCAAAACGGCTGAGGGTGACTCAATCATATGCTATATCCCCGATGGTAAACTGCCATCAAGTGTAAAATAATGAAAACATAAACTGCTGCACTCAGATACAAAAAAATTATATTTCTGCAGTTTTGCTGCAAACAATGCACAGTGGCGGTACAGCTCTTTCTGTACCGCCACTTTTTTCTGCTTATTAAAAAATAATTGTTTATTTTACAATTGATAGAAAACCATTATAGTATGTCATAATCACGTTGTACACTTCGTAATATTTCTCAACAAAGAAGTTAACAATTTTCTGCAATGTGTTTTTTATACCGTCGTAGTTTTCATCGGAAATAACAACAGTGTCTCCAATATCCTCAATTTTAAGGAATGTTGCCGTTTCATAGACATCATCATCACTGCTGTTCGGAGAATGAATAAGCATAGTCAGATTACCCTCAAGATCAGTGAAAATCATCGGATGACCACCCGCATATTCATTGATAAGATTCTTTGTATACAGAGTAAAGGGCTGATGACTCCAATTTCCGTCAATTTTTCCATTATCCGAAACTGCGACGCCGACAGAATATCCGTTTCTTGCCTCATTTGACCAAAGCATAATAAGCTTACCTGTTGATGTTTTATAGATAAAAGGTCCATCCGTAACAAAGCTTTTTGCCCACATAGGATCACGAGCAGCAAAAAGAACGATTGGTTCACTGACAAATTCAGAAAGATCATCACTTAATTTCGCAATCGCCATTTCTCCACGACCACTTTCGGTGGATGTCCATTCGTTTACATAAACCATCCAAGGCTGACCGTCATCATCAACATAAAGCGTACCGTCAATACAGTCGTATTCTTTCGGTGTGATATGTCCGTCGCTTATCAGTTCAAAAGGCCCGGTAGGACTGTCGGATTTAAACACAGCAGTACCTCTGTATCCCGTAACTTTTGAATGATATGTTGCAAACAGATAAAAACTACCATTATAGTAATGACATTCGGGAGCCCAATAACAGCCGTCGCCGTCAAAACCTTCATAAGGAGCAAAAACCTGAATGGGTGCTGACCAATTTTCTAAATCTTCACTCACAACACAGCCGTAGCCCTCATCTGCAAGGCAAGTGCCGTATAAATAATACTTACCCTCATAAACAAGAACATAAGGGTCACGCACTCTGCCATCTTCTGTCTTGAAAGGATATTCGTAGTCCTGAGCAAAACCGGTGACAGAAACACAGCCAAGACAAATAATTACCGCCAAAATGATTGATAATACTTTTTTCATAAAAACACCTCAATTATTTATAAAAAAACTTTTTAAAATTTTTTTGCATTTTAGAACATTCATAATCACAGGCTTCATAGAACTTGTGTGCATCAGTTCTCACACTTCCCGAATTTAACCGTATTCCCACTGCACCATTTTCTTCAGCAATTTTTTCAGCTTCATAAAGTAATGCTTTACCTATTCCTTGCCGTTTATAATCATTGTCAACCGCAAGACCGAGACAATTGTAAAACTTATCAAAATACAATGTTTGATATTCTTGAATATGAATATACCCGACCACATTGCAGTCAAGCTCATAAACAAGAATAACATACGATTCATCATTTACAAGCATTTCAAGCAGTTCCTTAGTTTTATCAGGTGGATATTCATACCCTAATGAATTTTTATTTATAAGATAAATTTCCTTATAATCTCTTACTTCAGCTCTGCGAATCATATCTTCACATCATTTCAATTTCTGATTCAAAAAACTGTTCCTGGAAATGAAGTATTTTTTTATTTCTTCTTTTGAAAAACTCATTTCCTCAGGTGCAACGACCCATTTATCCTCATCATCATTGAACCTATGAACAATTGCAATGACTTTGCCCTCAAAATTTCTTATCGGTTTATCAATCCCGAGTATATAAACATCTTGTTCCTCACCGTCACCCGCAAAGCAACCGTCAACATAGCCATAATTTATAGGATAAATCATATCAAAATTCGGATGACGACTGCCTAAAGGTCGATCAACAGTTACATTTACACTTTTTTCAATCATGAATATCTCCTACAAATGCCATTTAAGTTCTCTTGACGGAATAACAATATATTCGTCTGCATTTTCGCCCACACGCATAATTACATTGTTAATACCCGCCTGAATAATCAGTCTTGCACAAATGGGGCAAGGCTTCGCACTGTAAACGGAATTATCATCAGGATTTATTCCTGCAAGATATATATCTGCACCAACAGTCAATTCTCTTGCACAATTAAGGAGAGCATTCTGTTCAGCGTGAATAGCTCTGCACAATCCATACCCCTCTCCCTGATGCATATCAAGTTCAATTCTCTCGCATTTGCCTGTATCACAACAATTATCAAAGCCACGGGGAGAACCGTTATATCCTGTTGAAATAACAACATCGTTTTTAACAATTACAGCACCGTATTTTCTCTTGAGACAAGTACTTCTGTAAGCAAAAGTCTCTGCTACATTCAAATATGTATCAATTTTTGATATCCTTTGCTTTTCGCCAGGCTTCACCATAATCATTCACCATTATATAATATTATATAAAAATTCTACAGTCATTTTGTTGTTTTGTCAATAGAAAAATAAATTTACACATCTAATCAAAAAAAAATCGCACGCTCCGTATTATTCCCCTTTTTTCAATGTGCCGACATATACGACGGTCTGATTTTCGATTTTCACAATACCGTCAGTTTGAAATTCATCAAAAACCTTATTAATTTCTTCTATATATAAATCAAATCCGTTATCACCTTTTTTCAAAGAATACGAGCCTGAAAAACTGCGGTTTATAAATTTTTCTCTGTCAAAGTATAAATGATTATCAAAAGTTATATATTCATATTCATTGTTAAAAAATTCCTTAATACGGTTGTCGTGCAACTTCATTCCACCGCAAAAACCTTTAAAATCGGGACAAAATTTTGAATAAACACCATGTAATTTTTGCACTACTGCAGTATCTTCTTTTCTTGTATTCCAAATAAGAAATACTTTTCCGCCCGTTTTAATTATTCGTGAACACTCTTTTTTAAATCTTTTAGTATCAAACCAATGAAATGCCTGTGCAGTGGTAATAAAATCTACGGAATTTTCGGCAAGGGTGGTAGACTCTGCACTTCCACTTATCGAACTGAAATTTAAATACTTATTCAACTCGCTTTCAGCAACAAGACGCATATCAACATTAGGCTCAATGCAAAAAACTTTGCTTCCCTTATCAAGAAGTTGCTTTGCAAATTTACCCGTACCTGAACCTATATCTGCAACAACCGATGATTCATTAAAGCCGTATTTTTCATACAAACTTTCAATAAATTCTGTTGCATAGCTCGGTCTGCTGTTTGCGTATTCATTTGCAATACCGTCAAATTTTTTTGTTGCATCCATTAAACCACGTCCTAAAAGCTTAATTTCTCAATATCAAATGATGAAAGAAAGCAACATTGCTGAATTCTTCACGCTCCGCAACGGCAAGTTCCATTTCCAGCATCGTCTCAAGCCAATCTTTTTGGTATTTGATTTTGTTATCCTGCAAGCCATAAAAAGTACAAATACCGTAGCACTTATCAATTTTAAAATCAGCAACTAATAGTGCAATATCTTCGTATGTCTTAATCTCACCAAAATTTTTGGAAGTGTTATTATTACCGTCCAACAAAGCCTTAACAGCATTAACATCATAGTCAAAAACAGCTTTTTGCATTATTCTGCCGTTTTTGTTATGTTTTATAATTGAAACAAAACCATCTGATTTTAATATACGGGAAAATTCAGCAAGTATCACATTTCTGTTATCAACATACTCAAAAACATTATGACAGATTATGCAATCAAAAGTTTTATCTTCAAACTGTTTCAACTCTTCAAGACCACCGACGATCTGATTAAAAGGAGGATTTATCTTTTTTCCGATTTTTATCATATCTATTGACGGGTTCAACAGCAATTACTTCATTTTCTTTTGATAAATGTTCAGCCGTGATGCCAAAACCACTGCCGAAATCCAATATCTTTTTACCCTTTAATTCGGGTAATTGCTTCCATGCACATAAATAAAACAGCTTCCCCCAAGGCTCGTTAACATAGTCAAAATAAGAATACAGTTTTTTATTCTTCAATTTATCGAACATATCAACACATCCACGATAACTAAAATTCGCTGTTTAAGAAGCTGAATTTTGCCTTCAAAAAATACCTGTAATCAGGCTCATTTTCAGCTTTTTTATATTCATTCTTTATTGTCATTTCAATCCAAGAAAGTATTTTATCATTAAGATTTTCATATCTGCGGATTTTTATTAATCCGTTTGATTCTGCTTTAAGTATTTCAGAATACGCATCTTCGATAAATTCAACACTGCTGACAGGAACAGCTTGGGAAGTTGTAACAACATTACTTATATTTATATTTTTTTGAGTCTTAACAATTTCATCAACACAATAAATATAACCGGACACACCTTTATATGTATCTTCAATTGCATTTGGATAATATTCATCCAATACCTGCATGCCGTCCGAATCAAAACCGTATGTTGCCCATTTGTGCCATTTTTCATCTTGCAAAAAGCCATTCTCTTTGCAGAATTTCTCAACGGCATTACTCAGATAAACAAGAACATTTTCTCTTTTGGTTGAAAAATATATAAGCGGAATATTATGATTTGATATTCTCGGTTCCAAAACTTTAATATCACTAATCTGCGATGCATGATAGTACACAAATATCACCAACAATATTATTTTAAACAATTATATCATTACTCTGCTACAAAAACAATCACCTTATAAAAAAACAAAAAACCGCAGAAATTAATCTACGGTTTTATATATAGAGTATGCACCCTCAAAACTAAACAAAGGAGAAGTGGAATAGAACCAAATGAAGAAAGGACAAGCCCTCGACCTATTAGTACTGCCAAGCTGAACGTGTCACCACGCTTACACATGCAGCCTATCAACCTCATAGTCCATGAGGGGTCTTACTAGCTTACGCTATGGGAAATCTTATCTTGGAGATGGCTTCACGCTTAGATGCTTTCAGCGTTTATCCAATCCGCACAT
>CAYVTA010000073.1:0-10695 GCA_964454355.1 uncultured Eubacteriales bacterium
TTTCACTATTACTTCTTACTTCAAACAATAATTTATCGCAGATAAATTATTGTTTTTATTTCTTTATCTTGATTTGATTCTGACTTTTTTTGCGGTATATTTGTGCAATTGTCACAATAAATGGTGAAAATAATTAGTAGGCTATCTTGCAATATAGTCAAAAAACATCTTGAAAAGTTAAATTTTTTTTGATAAAATAGTTTGTGTATAATTGTTTGATATAAAGAGGTGTCGTTATGGAAAAGATGATCAGGGATGAATACCGCATACCGTTGTACCTTTTTCACGAGGGCAGTAACGCAAGAGCTTATGAATTTTTGGGGGCACATAAAGTTGATGAAAACAATGTTGTGTTTAGAGTATGGGCACCTAATGCAAAAGCAGTAAGTGTTGCAGGTGATTTTAACGGTTGGTCGGAAACGGAAAATCCCATGAAACGAATCAATGACGGCGGCATATGGGAGACTGTTGTCTGCGGCATAAAGGTTTACGATACCTATAAATACTGTATTACGGCAAAGGACGGAAAAACTCGCATGAAGGCTGATCCCTACGGCTTTCATACAGAGACAAGACCCGGTACAGCATCGAAGTTTTATGATATCGATATTTTTGAATGGGATGACAACACGTGGCAGTCTGAAAAAAGAAAACACGCTATATATTCGTCTCCCGTAAACATATATGAGGTTCACGCAGGCTCGTGGAGAACATACGGCGAAGAGCAGTTCTATACTTACCGTGACCTTGCTGCTTCACTTATTCCTTATGTTAAGGAAATGGGTTATACTCATATTGAATTTTTGCCTCTTACGGAATACCCGTTTGATGGTTCGTGGGGATATCAGGTTACAGGTTATTTTGCTCCCACTTCACGTTACGGAACTCCCGAAGATTTTGCATATCTTATCAATGAGTGTCATAAGAACTCTATAGGCGTAATTTTGGATTGGGTTCCTGCTCACTTCCCCAAGGATGCTCACGGACTTTACGAATTTGACGGTACAGCCTGCTATGAGTATGCTGATCCGAAAAAAGGTGAGCATTACCAGTGGGGAACACGAGTTTTTGATTACGGCAGAAATGAAGTTCGCAGTTTTCTTCTCTCCAGTGCCGAATTTTGGCTCAATAAATACCATATTGACGGTCTTCGTGTTGATGCGGTTGCTTCAATGCTTTATCTTGACTACGGAAGAGATGACGGTCAATGGATAGCTAATAAAAACGGCGGAAGAGAAAATCTTGAGGCTGTATCTTTCTTGAGAAAACTTAATGAGGTTATTTTCCGTGAACACCCGGAAGCTCTTGTTATTGCAGAGGAAAGCACAGCATGGCCTTTAGTTACAAAGCCTACTTCTGCAGGGGGATTGGGCTTTAACTTCAAATGGAATATGGGATGGATGAATGATATACTTAAATATTCTTCTCTTGACGGATATTTTAAAAAATATAATCATGATCTTGTGACCTTCTCATTCTTCTATGCATTTTCTGAGAATTTTATTCTTCCTATATCTCATGATGAGGTCGTTCACGGCAAGAAATCTCTTCTTGATAAAATGCCCGGAACATATGAAGAGAAATTCCATGCTATGAGAGCATTTTTAGGTTATATGTATGCACATCCCGGCAAAAAGCTTCTGTTTATGGGACAGGAGTTCGGACAGTTTATTGAGTGGGATGAGAAAAAACAGCTTGACTGGCTTCTGCTTGATTACGATGCTCATAAAAATCTTCAAAATTATGTAAAAAATCTTAATTTCTTCTATAAAGAAAATTCTCCCATGTGGGAAATTGATTATTCATGGGAGGGCTTTAACTGGATAGTCAGCGATGACTGTGATAATTCCGTTATAGCATTCCAGAGAACCAATGAAAAAGGAGAAAGCATAATTGCGGTCTGTAATTTTACTCCTGTTGCAAGAGATTCTTATAAAATAGGTGTTCCTGAAAAAGGTTCTTATGAAATAGTCTTTAATTCCGATGCAAAAGAGTACGGCGGAACGGCATATACAAAGAAACATATATTCAGAACCAAGAAGGAAGCTATGCACGGCATGGAGCAGTCCATTGATCTGACATTGCCGCCTCTTTCAACGCTCTACCTTAAATTCAGAAAAAGCGAATCAAAAAATAAAGCAAAAAAGAAAGGATGATTTCAATGGCAAGAAAAACCGAATGTCTTGCAATGCTGCTTGCCGGAGGCCAGGGCAGCAGACTTGGTATTCTTACAAAAAATGTGGCTAAACCTGCAGTTCCCTACGGAGGAAAGTACAGAATTATAGATTTTCCTCTTTCAAACTGTGTAAATTCCGGTATTGATACAGTCGGTGTCCTCACTCAGTATCAGCCTCTTGAGCTTAACGATTATATCGGTAACGGACAGGCGTGGGATCTTGACAGAGCCAACGGCGGTGTTCATATCCTTTCACCTTATCAGCAGATCAAGGGCACTGATTGGTACAGAGGTACAGCAAACGCCATTTATCAGAACATAAACTTTATTGACAGATATAATCCTGAGTATGTAGCAGTTCTTTCCGGTGACCATATTTATAAGATGGATTATTCCGAAATGCTCAAGTTCCACAAACAGAAGGAAGCAGCCTGTACAATAGCTATGCTTGAAGTGCCGTGGGAAGAGGCTTCCCGTTTCGGTCTGATGTTTGTTGATGATGACGGAAAAATTACCGCATTTGAGGAAAAACCCAAAAATCCCAAGAGTAACAAGGCGTCAATGGGTGTTTATATGTTTACATGGAGCAAGCTGCGTGAATATCTTATTGCAGATGAGGAAAAGGAAGGCTCCTCCAACGACTTTGGTAAAGATGTTATCCCTGCAATGCATTCCGCAGGAGAGAAACTGTTTGCATTCCCGTTTGATGGCTATTGGAAAGATGTGGGAACAATTGACAGTCTTTGGGAGGCAAACCTTGATTTGCTCAATCCTGTTGCAAATATAGATCTTTCTGATAAGAGCTGGAAAATTTATTCAAACAACCCCGTAACACCTCCTCAGTACATTTCAGAAAAAGCAGCGGTTCAGAATTCACTTGTTACAGGCGGAAGCCATATTGAAGGGGAAATTGATTATTCTGTTCTTTTCTCAAATGTTACGGTTGAAGAGGGTGCACAGGTAAAATATTCAATCGTAATGCCCGGTGCAAAAATTGAAAAAGGTGCAAAGGTTCAGTATGCAATGGTTGCCGAAAATGCGGTTATCAAAAGCGGTGCAGTTGTAGGTGAAGATCCTACAGAATGTGCTGACCGTGAAGAATGGGGCGTTGCTGTTGTCGGACCTGCTCTTACGATAGGTGAAAAGGCAAAGGTAAAAGCAAAAACCATGGTGGTAGAAGATGTTGAAGGAGGTGCACTTGTATGAGAGCAAACAATGTTTTAGGTATACTTTATACTGACACATATTCAGAGTGCATCAGTGATCTTACTGCATTGAGAACAATGGGCTCTGTTCCTTACGGCGGAAGATACCGCTTTGTCGATTTTGCACTTTCTAACATGGTCAACTGCGGAATTTCCAAGGTTGGTGTTATCACAAAGAGCAATTACCGTTCACTTATGGATCACTTGGGCACAGGTAAACCATGGGATCTTTCAAGAAAAAATGAAGGATTATTTATGCTGCCTCCTTTTAACAGAGGAATGGGTGCATACACCAACAGACTTGATGCCCTTAAGGGTATAATGGATTTTATTCATATGTCAAAGGAAGAATATGTTATCCTTTGTGATACTAACATTGTCTGCAATATGGATTTCGGTAAGCTTATTGAATATCACATGGATAAGAATGCTGATATCACAATATGTTATAAAGAGGGCAGATATCCCCAATTAGGCAATGTGATGCATTTTAAGTTTGATGATGACAGCAAGATAAGAAAAGTTGCTGTTCCTCCTGTCGCTGAAGAGGGTGAAGGTGCATACGGTGTAAATTATCTTGTTATGAAAAAATCCCTTCTGGAGAGACTTGTCAATCAGGCTACCGCAGGCGATTATGATGTTTTTGAAAAAGAAGTTATCATGAAAAATGTTGATAAACTGAATATTTACGGCTATAAGATTGACACATACTGCTCCGTTATAGATTCAGTTCAGACATATTTTGATACGAGTATGGCACTTCTTGATCCTAAAAAGAGAGAAGAGATATTTGACCGCACAAGTCCCGTTTATACGAAGGTCAATGACGATATGCCTTCCATTTACGGTATCGGCTCTCATACTAAGAACTCTTATATAGCAGACGGATGTAAGATTGAAGGCACTGTTGAAAATTCAATTCTTTTCAGAGGCGTTCATATTGCAAAGGGTGCAGTTGTTAAAAACTCAATTATCATGCAGTCTTGCTATATCGGTGAAGATGCTGACCTTAACTGCGTCATTATGGATAAGCACGGTGTAATCAGACCCAGAAAGACGATTTCAGGTGATGTGACTTATCCCATTTATATCGGCAAAGATATTACAATTTAATTTCAGAGGAGCTGTAAAAAACACAGCTCCTTTTTATATATCCCGCCGTCGTCGCAAACTTCGTATTAATCGTTTTTGTGCAAGCACAAAAAGCTCTTTCACTGCGTTGCTTCTCCTCTCCCGACAACACTAACGTTTTATCGGGTCCTTTTTGCAGGCACGGCGATGGACTAATCAAAAACGGTCACCGCAGTACGGTGACCGTTTTCTTGTATGTGGTTGTGTTAAAAATTACTGCCGTTCCAACCCCAATCGGTTACCGGATGATATGTTACATATACTGCGTTGCCGGGGATTTCTAACTCGTTTTTGTATATATCGCAAATTGCGGCGGTCATTTTTTCGTAATCGGCAGAAGATGCACTGCCCAGAAGGCTTACTGAAACATAAGCACCCTTTTCAAGCTTATTTCCACCCATCCATAGGTCATAGTTATCACTGATTCCAACCATCAGATAGCTTTCTGACTTGTTAATAAGGCTCATTGTTGCACCTAATTTGGCTTTTATTTGTTCTTTCTTTTCGTCTGATACTTTAACTGAAATTTTTGAATCAATAAAAGGCATAAATATATCTCCTTTTCTATTACGCAAGGAATCCCTGCACTATGATTTCCTCTGCCTCTTCCTCGGTCATGCCGAAGGACATAAGCTTGAGAAGCTGGTCGTTGTTAATTCTTCCGATTGCTGCTTCGTGAACGATTTGTGCATCAGCATTATTTGCTGTAATAGCAGGAACCGAACTGATTTTTGCATTATCCATAATAATTGAATCGCATTGAACATGAGCTTTGCATTCAGCGTTGCCAACTGCTGTGGGTTTGAATAGCTGCTCAGAATTTTCTTTTGCAACAGAACGGGATATTATCTGTGCTAAAGCATTAACGCCATTCAGGTTTATGATCATGTTTGATTCAGCTTTTTGGTTACCGTGAGTCATCAGTTTTTCCATTACAACATATTTTGCACCGGCTTCCATGTGAACATCAGTGTTTCTTATTGTTGAATCAACACCTTCGATCTGAACCATTTCCATTTCGCAGTAGGAGTTTTCCTCCATAAAGACCTGTGTAACGGGATTTAAAATTCTTTTTCCCGTGCCTTCGCCCTCTCCGTAATGCTTTTCTACATATTTTACCCTTGCATTTTTACCTATAAAGAATCTGTGTATACCGTCATGTTCACTTGTCTGACAGCCGGAATTGTGGATTCCGCATCCTGCTACGATTTCAACGTCAGCACCTTCACCAATGTAAAAATCATTGTAAACAGTGTCATTTACACCTTCATCAGTAATGATTACCGGAATATGCACTTTTTCTGCATGAACTCCGGGCTTGATTTTTATGTCAATGCCGGGCTTATCGGTTTTTGAAACGATTTCAACATTTTCTGTAGACTTTCGCTCAACACCCAAACCGTTTTTTCTTATATTGTATGCGCCGACTGAGGGAATATCACCAATGTCGGCAATTTTTTGAAGCATAGAAAAATCAAGTTTTTCCATATTAACCCTCTTTTCCTCTGAATGTGCAGCCCTCGTCAAATTCATTCATAAGACGGGGGAATATTTCGTCCTTTGGACCTTGATTGCGTATTTCACCATCGGCAACAACAACTATTTCATCTGCAAGCTGCATGATTCTCTCCTGATGAGAAATTATGATTATGCTTTCTTTTCGGTTTGCCATTATTGCCTTGAAACTGTCAACAAGCATAGTGAAGCTCCACAGATCAATACCTGCTTCCGGCTCGTCATAAATTGCAAGATTGAGCTCTCTTGCCATAAGCGTTGCAATTTCGATTCTTTTAACTTCACCGCCTGACAGGGATGTGTCTACCTCACGGTTAAGATAATCTCTTGAACAAAGACCAACCTTTGTCAGATAGGAGCAACATTGATCTTCCGGAAGTTCACTTCCGTGAGCAAGACTGAGAAGATTTCTGACCGTAAGTCCTTTGAATCTGGGCGGTTGCTGGAAAGCATATCCTATACCCATTTTTGCTCTTTCTGTGATTGTCTTGTTTGTGATATCAACACCGTTAAGTAATATCTGACCGTTTGTGGGCTTTTCAATACCCATAATCAGTCTTGCAAGTGTAGATTTTCCGCCACCGTTGGGACCGGTTATAACAATAAACTTCCCATCGGGAATCGTCAGGGAAACATTCTTGATAATATCAAGCTTGGAATCACCGGTTCCTACGGTGAAACTCATATTTTTAATTTTAAGCATACTTTTTCTCCTTGTGGTTATAAGTACAAATACATCCAATTTAGTATTATATAACTATTGTGCAATTATTTCAAGGAAAATAAAAAAATATTAAGATAAACAATAATTTGGTTTTGCTAAATTATTGTTTTCTACGATACGCAGACATTTTCTACGGTTAGGGGCTTGTAAAAATCCTCTTCGGACAGTAGAATAAAGATGTGAAAACAAAAAGGAGGTCGTGTTATGGAGAAGAAGACAATGGGTGCTTTTCTTGCGGCTTTAAGAAAAACTCACGGCTATACACAGCAAGAGATTGCCGACAAGCTTAATATTTCCAACAAAACCGTAAGTAAGTGGGAAAGAGACGAGGGCTGCCCCGAAATCATGATGCTTCCTGCCATTGCGGAGCTTTACGGCGTTACAGTTGATGAAATTTTAAGAGGGGAACGAATTTTAAAAGAAGAAGCACCTGAAATTAATGAAGAAAAAACAGAGAAACGGGCAAAATATCTTTTTGATAAAGCTCAGACCAAATTTACAAACCTTTCATTTGTTTCAATAGCTTTAGGGGTGCTTGCTTCAATCCTTGCATATCTCATATGGGAGATTTCCTACAACAACACAACAATAGCCGTTTGCGTTGTGCTCACTCTGATTATGACCTGTGCATCTATTATTGTGCAGATAATTGCACTTAACAATTTTATGGCAAATTTCAATTCGGATGAAGGATTTATTGATGAATACGCAACAGGAAAAGCAAAGAAAAAAGCTCTTATTTACCTGTGCGTAACGATCTGTCTTGCAACTGTATCTGTTTTCGGAATTGTAATGGTGATTATTAACGCAAGTACCCCTTATGCGATGATTCCGGTTAGCATTTTGTTCGGCGGCGTGATCGCATTTGCAGTTTACAGTATTATGTTTAAAAAAATTGGTGTAGATAAATCAGATAAGGCCGTAATGTCTCCCGAATTTTTAGTTTACCGTCGCAAGCATATTAAAAGAACTTTAATTGTTATTGCAGTTGTAATAGTTGCGTGTACTGTGTTTCCATTTGCCGCTGAAGTTATTGACAGCATGACATCTTCCACCGGTTACAGCTTTCTTTATTCGGTAGGTTACGACTATGATTCTGTGGATGAAGCCGAGAATGATTACAATAAACTCAAAGACTTTTTTTTGAAAGGAGAACCGCTTTACAATATAGAAATTGATATGTCGCCTGTGTTTTATGTGTATGAACTCACCGCAAACTGTTATAATGCAAAGTTCGATGATGAAGGTCAGGTTGTTTCCGCTGAGTATGAAATTGTAACAGCTATGGGTATCGACAAAATATTTGATACTGTCGCAGAAGCCGAAGCGTTCAGATATAATGAATGTTGGAATCACGATATCCTTAATTTGTACGATATGTGCAATAATGTATCGTTTGATGATGAAACCATGACTGTTCGGTATTCTTCGCCGACAGATTTTACACTTGCATTGGATATTTTTCCTGTGTTTCTTTTTGTTGGCTCCTTAGCATCAATTGCAGCGGTAATTTTGTCCTGCGTCATTTATTTGAATAAAAGAAGAAAATCGACACGAGTATAAAATTATTTTTTCTGCCTAAAAATCAAAAAAAATTACCCCTGAATTTTTCATAATTCACCAAATAAAGAATTAATTGAAGTATTGAAAAATCGTGAAGTTAGGCGTATAATATCATAGTAATGAAATCTACAAATGATGTCGCTGTGTGGAAATATCCGGCATATCAGAGAAAGGACTTTTCTATTATGAATCAAAATGAACGTAGAGTCGGTACTGTTTCAAGAGGTATCCGTTGCCCTATTATCCGTCAGGGCGATGACCTTGCTGCAATTGTGACCGAAAGTGTTCTTGAAGCTGCTGAATCCGAAGGCTTTGAACTCCGTGACCGTGATGTTATATCAATAACGGAATCCATTGTGGCAAGAGCACAGGGTAATTATGCTTCTGTCGATGATATTGCAACCGATGTAAAGGCGAAGCTTGGCGGAGAAACTGTAGGTGTTATTTTCCCCATTCTTTCAAGAAACCGTTTTGCTATTTGTCTTAAGGGTATTGCAATGGGTGCAAAAAAGGTTGTTCTTATGCTCAGCTATCCTGCAGACGAAGTTGGTAATGAACTTGTCAGTATTGACAAGATTGATGATGCCGGTATCAACCCCTACAGCGATGTGCTTACAGAAGAGAAATACCGTGAGCTTTTCGGCGAAAATAAGCATGAGTTCACAGGTGTTGATTATGTTGCATATTACGGTGACCTTGTCCGTTCCTGCGGTGCAGAGTGTGAAATCATTTTTGCGAATCAGGCTAAAGCAATTCTTGATTACACAGATTGCATCATAAACTGTGATATTCACACAAGAGCAAGAACAAAGCGTATTCTCAAGGCAGCAGGTGCAAAAATTGTATGCGGTCTTGACGATATTATGAACGCACCTGTTAACGGTAGCGGTTGTAATGAAAAGTACGGTCTTCTCGGTTCAAATAAATCAACTGAAACTACAATTAAGCTTTTCCCCCGTGAGTGTAAGGACCTCGTTCTTGACATTCAGGACAGAATCATGAAAGCAACAGGTAAGCACGTTGAAGTTATGATTTACGGAGACGGTGCTTTTAAGGATCCTCAGGGTAAGATTTGGGAGCTTGCTGATCCCGTTGTTTCTCCTGCTTTTACAGATGGACTTGTCGGTACACCAAATGAGCTTAAGCTCAAGTACCTTGCAGATAACGATTTTAAAGACCTCAGCGGTGAAGCTCTTAAAGAAGCTATTTCTAAGAGCATAAAGGCAAAAAGTGATAACCTTGTAGGCAATATGGCTTCTCAGGGTACAACTCCCAGACAGCTTACTGATCTTATAGGTTCTCTTTGTGACCTTACCAGTGGATCTGGCGACAAGGGTACTCCCGTAGTTCTTGTACAGGGCTATTTCGATAACTACACAAACTGATAAACGGAGGGATTAATATGCAGACAAATATCAGACCTGAATCAATGGAACGTATTACAACAAAAGCTCTCGCAGATGCATTTATTGAAGAACAGGTCAAAGAAATTCGTGAACAGGTTGGAGCCAAGAAGGTTCTTCTTGCTCTTTCCGGCGGTGTTGATTCCTCTGTTGTTGCAGCTCTTCTTATTAAGGCTATTGGTAAGCAGCTTGTATGTGTTCATGTTAACCATGGTCTTATGCGTAAGGGTGAGAGTGAGCAGGTTATTGAAGTTTTCGGAAATAACCTTGAAGCAAACCTTATTTATGTTGATGCAACAGACCGCTTCCTTGACCTTCTTGCAGGTGTAAGTGAGCCCGAAAAGAAACGTAAGATAATCGGCGGCGAATTTATCAAGGTTTTTGATGAAGAAGCAGCAAAGCTTGAAGGTATTTCTTTTCTTGCACAGGGAACAATTTACCCCGACATTCTTGAGAGTGACGGTGTAAAGGCTCACCACAATGTAGGCGGACTTCCGGAAGATATGGAAATGGAACTTGTTGAGCCCGTAAAACTTCTCTATAAGGATGAAGTAAGAGTAGTAGGTGATGCTCTCGGTTTGCCTCATAATATGGTATATCGTCAGCCATTCCCCGGCCCCGGACTTGGAGTTCGTTGTCTCGGTGCAATTACTCGTGACCGTCTTCATGCTCTCCGTGAAGCAGATGCCATTCTTCGAGAAGAGTTTGATAAAAACGGCCTCGCAGGTAAGGTATGGCAGTATTTCATTGCTGTCCCCGATATGAAGAGCGTTGGCGTAAAGGACGGAAAGAGATATGAAGGTTGGCCCGCAATCATTCGAGCTGTAAATACAACAGACGCAATGAGTGCAACTATAGAAGAGATACCTTATGCCCTCCTTCATCATATCACTGACCGTATTACCCATGAGGTAGACGGTATCAATCGTGTACTTATGGACCTCACTCCTAAGCCCATCGGCACAATTGAGTGGGAAT
>CAYVTA010000074.1:0-10586 GCA_964454355.1 uncultured Eubacteriales bacterium
ATAAAGTTTTCCCGAATTATAAAAAATGTCACTTGTGGCTAAAACAAAACGGTGGGATGTATCTTAATCGTATTCCAAAATAAGTGGAGGTAAATATGTCTAATCAATTTTTAACAAATTATACGGAAGTTACCTTCCTTGAAAAAATTAAAGATAATTTGCGCCACTGCAATTCGTTCAGCTTCTCGGTTAGCTTTATTAAAAAAGCTGGCCTTGTTTTGCTGCTTAAAGATATTGAAGCGGCAGTTGAACGTGGTGCTACTGGTAGGATTATTACATCCACTTATCAAAATTTTACTGATATTGAGTCTTTAAGAAGCTTTTTTGCTCTTCAGAGTAGATGTAGTAACTTTACTTGTCATTTGGATTATGAATGTTTTCATGATAACAGTTGTACAACAATTGGATATCATTCAAAAGGCTACTTATTTGAATTTGACGACCATTGTGAAGTAATTGTCGGCTCATCAAACATTACACGTTATGCACTTCTTAAAAACATTGAATGGGATGTTGTTATTACTGAAGAAAAATCTTCAACAGTATTCCTTGAAGCAATGAAGGAATTTGAAGAAAAGTGGGAAGCAACACATCTTCTGAATACCGAAATTATTAGTCTTTATTCTAACAAACTCAATTTTGCTATTGAACGTTGGGATATGGACTATGACTTACATACAGCAAATATCAAACCAAACTTTATGCAAAGGAAAGCGTTAAAGGAGCTTAACAGATACCGTGCAGTTGGTACTGCTCGTGCTCTTGTTGTCGCTGCGGCAGGTTCCGGTAAGACATATCTCGCAGCGTTTGATGCGTTGAATTTTTCACCGAAGCATCTCTTGTATATTGTTCATGAAGGGTCAATTTTGAAAAAGGCACTTGAGACATTCCAAGATGTGTTTGGTAGTTCTGTGTCTTATGGCATTTTCAGCGGTGAAAGCAAGGATATGTATGAAGATTTTGTTTTTTCTACAAATGTCACTATGGCAAAGTCTTTAGAGCTGTATTCCAAAGACTATTTTGATTATATCATTGTCGATGAGTGTCACCACGCGACTGCAGAAACATACAGAAGAATAATAGATTATTTTGAACCTGAATTTTTGCTTGGCTTGACAGCTACTCCTGAAAGAATGGATAATCAGGATGTATTTGATATGTTTGATAAAAATGTTCCTTATGAACTTCGATTAAGGGATGCTATTATAAACGACCTTGTTGTGCCGTTTAAGTACTACGGAATCCGTGATACACTTGTTGAATATGGCTTACCAAAAAATAAAGAGCATAAAATGGTATCTCAACTAGCAACAGTTGAACACTGCGATTTTATTCAGAAGGAAATTGAAAAACATCGACCTGAAGGTAAGCTTAAAGCATTAGCATTCTGTCGAAATGTTGCTCACGCAAGAATGATGTGTGAAGCTATGGGTGAACACTACAAAACAGCATATCTTACCGGTAAAAATGATATCGGTGAACGTATTCGTGCATACAACGATTTACAGAGTGATGACAAGGAATTGGAGATTCTCTTCACCGTTGATATTCTTAATGAGGGCGTTGATATTCCGGGTGTGAATATGGTGCTTTTCTTACGTCCCACAGAGTCATCAACCATCTTTATTCAGCAACTTGGTCGTGGTTTGCGTAAGTATGATAATAAAGAATACGTAACTGTGCTGGACTTCATTGGTAACAGCTATAAAAGAAGTGTGCAGATTGCTTTTGCGCTGTCTTCTCTCGCTGAGAATTTTGTTCTTGAAAAACGTCTTATGATGGCACTTGTTCAGGATGATTTTAAGGCAATTGGTCTTGAAGATTATGGTGTTGAAATTCATGTTGATGATTTAAGTAAAGAGGAAATCATTAGCTATATTGAAAAGGAAAACTTCAACAGTCTTAATTATCTCAAACAGGATTATTTCAACTTCCGTAAGTATATTGGTGCTGAATCATATCCAAAACACATGGATTATATCAATAATGACTGTGCACCGGATATTTTAAGATTTTTAAGCATAAAAATCGGTGGTAAAAAGTGTGTTTCATATTACAATTTCCTTCATGGTATTCTTGATGGGAATGATGAAGATGAAAAATTATTGCCTATATTTACCGACAGACAGGTTGAATTTGCAAATTATCTTTCAGCAATGCTTCCGCTTGTAAGACGACATGAATATGAGATTTTCAAATGTCTTATTAGCGGTGAAAATAATATTGAAACTATTGAAAGACGACTTGCTGAAAATATTCAGGGATACAAACATGAAGAACTTGAACATGCCCTTAAATATATGGAGCATAATGGTTTTGTTGTCGTAAATGGTGATATCATTAGACTTGTTAATGTGTCATTGGACGAGCAATTCATTGAATACCTTGACGATTTACTGAACTATGGATTAACAAGATATTTTATCGAGTTTAATAATGAAATTGGTTTTAAACTTTGGCATAACTACCGTTCGGACCAAGTTATGTCACTACTTTCGCAAGCACCAGCTACGCTTCAAACGGGAACATATTATAAATATGACAATGCTTATATTTTTGTTGATTTAAAGAAGGATGCATCTGTTGAAGAACATTTGAATTATTTAGATAAATATTTAGAACCTAAGATTTTTCAGTGGGAAACAGTTGCAAATATATCTGAAAAAGAATTGCAGAAGTTATTGAACAGTAAAAAAGCTTTTGTTTTTATCCGCAAGGTTTCCACAGAAAATGGAATTACATTGCCACATATTTTTGTGGGAGAGGGAAAACTTACAAACCATCGAAAACAGTTTAAATTTAACAAAATTAAGAATAAAAATGTTGTAACATATTTATTTGACATATTGATGGATAATGAACTCCCTGATTATTTACAGTATGATTTTGGTTTAACAAAGTGAGGATATTATGGTAGAAGTAGTTGCAGCAATTATTTTGGATAAAGATAAATTTATGATTTGTCAAAGACCTGCAACAAAGTCATGTGCTTTACTGTGGGAATTTGTTGGTGGCAAGGTTGAACCCGGTGAAACAAAAGAACAGGCGTTGATTCGCGAGTGTCAGGAAGAACTTGCGATTACGCTTTCTGTTGGTGATGTCTTCACAGAGGTTGTCCATGAATATCCTGATATCACAGTTCATTTAACATTGTTTAATGCAACGATTGCGGAAGGTGTACCACAGAAATTGGAACATAACGATATAAAGTGGATTACACCTGTGGATATCCCACAATACAACTTCTGCCCAGCAGATAAAGAAATATTGGAAAAGATAATCAAATTTTCAAATAAATAATTTGAAGGTGTTTTTATGGCTAAAGGACCTAAATTTAATGAAGTAACTAAAACTTTTACTGCTCGTGATAATTTGGGCATTGAAGGTGCAACTGCGGGTATTCAGGCGGATTTGTGTCCAGTTATAAACACTGTTACACCAAGGGCGTTCTACTGGCCATTTATGGTGTGGAATTACTATGATTATCATGTGAATTACAAAACTGAAAAGAAAACGGTAGACGATTTTGATAAGAATTTCTTGAAGAAAAATGACTATTTTATGGTTGTGGCAAATTTAATTGCAAAAAATGACCAAGATAATCTCGTAGGTAAAACGAGGGCTCTTGAAAATCTTGCAGATGAAAGAATTTCAATGTATCCATATGATGATAAGTATTTTCAGTCTAAGTACGGCGGTATGCAGTATTATAACGCAGGTTGTTTGACAATGGGATTCATAACTGATGAAGACGGAGAAGGAACTCACTTCAGTTTCCCCAGACTCACCAAAGAAGTTGGTGAACCAATAGCATTGGCGTTTGAACAAGTCATTAAAAATACAGAATATTATAAGAACTATCGCTTGAAAGATGTTGAAGTACCTGAGGCTATATTGCAAGAACTCGGTCAGGTATTAAAGTTTAATCTTGATGGTTTTGATGAAGTGAAAATGCTTTTGAAAGATGCACTGTTTACACCCAAAAACAATGCAAGATTAAATAATGAAAATTTAATCAAATCAAGTGAGTACATAAAATTCATATATTCCCAATATGGTATTACAAATCCTACTCTTTATGAAATGAGAAGAGTGTTGTTTGACTATTTTTCTCCTCGTGGTGAAGCAAAATCATATGATGGAGCTCTTGCTGAAATCGTAAATGATTGGGAAATTGTAGTTGGTCGTCAGTACTTAACAATGGCAGTTGAATTAATGTGGAAGTATATGCTCTGGATGTTGGTTGATGCTATTACTTTAAAAGATTGGACAGAAAGATGCATCAATACAGCAAAATGGAATATTGATTACAATAAACCACTTAAAACACTTTTGCCTGTCTGTAATTATAATTTTGAAGAAAGAGAAAAAATGATTTCTACCGGTAGCGGTGCCTCGAAAAATTATGGTGCTAATATTGAAACTGGTTTGAAAATATTACTCTCATTATATAATCGTTTCGTTAACCGTGATGAATTGAATACAAACTATTTGCACGAGGGTGACGATGTAAGTGTCAGCAGTCTTATTGAACTTGTTGATGAATACAGTGACAAACCAATTATAGAATTTATTCAATATATAATGGTAAATTGGATTGTTAAAAGGCATGAATCTGTTGCAAGAGAAAAACTGTTACAGGGTCGTGATGGATTCTATTTTGAGAGAATTGATGACTTGTATGTTCCTGCTGGACATTTAGCTGAACCCGGATTTAAGGGTTTGCGATTATTACAGTTAATGCAAGTGATGAAAGATTTGGATATGTTGGAGAATTAATATGGTGGATAGAATTCTTGATGTATTTTCAAACACTAAAATTTATGACATAGCCTTGATGACAACGTTCAATTTTGATGTCAGTTTCTTTGAGAGGTCTATATTAAATCGCTTATATGAAAACAATGTGAAGAAGGTTTCTTTGTTTGTTGACTCATATGAGCTTAATAAAGCTTTGTCTGAAATTGATTACACATCCATTGGCAAAAAATATGTTGTTAATCCTATTGAAATGAAAGAGGCATTTCATCCAAAACTCATACTTCTTTTAGGAAAGGCTTCAGCAAAATTAGTTGTTGCGAGTGCAAATATTACTGTCAGCGGTTATTTAAGAAATGGTGAAATTTTCAATGTTTTTGATTATGATGACAAGCATCCTGAAAATTTGAAAGTTATCAATTCTACAATAAGATTTTTCGAGCAACTCAATGACCGTTCTTTCAATCAGGACAAAGCACTATTTGATGAAATAAAAGGCTTAGTATATTATGGCAAAACAAGTGATAATAGTGAGTTGCACTTGCTTCACAATTTGGATGAATCCATATTATCGCAGGTTGAAAAAATAGTTGATAACGTAACAGAAATTGATATTGCTGTTCCTTATTATGACAATTATGCTTTTGCACTGGAAGTGTTGCATATGAGCTTTTCTGATGCAAAAATCAATTTATATTTACAAAATAAAAAGTGTAAATTCCCATTAGACCATAAAAATGATAGTTTCATTACTTCAATTTTTGCTTTTGATAAATGCAATGATTCAAGTGCGTTTTATCATGGTAAGGTTTTCAGATTTACAACACCTGATGTTACATATTTCTTATATGGTAGTGCCAACTGTACAAAGAGTGCACTGACTAAGGCGACAAAAGAAAATGGTAATGTAGAATGTTGTGTTTTGGAAAAGGGCACGGCAGACGATTTTAATGCATTTTTTGATAATTTTAACATCACAGACGATATTAAAAATTTACAGCGTGATTTGATGACATTTGACAGTGAAAGCAATTCAAATTTCTTTTACAGATATGGTACTCTTGGTAGTGAACTTGTTTTTAATATCGGTTTTGAAAAGAAAATTAACACTGCAGAAGTATTTTATGGAGATACAAAACTTAATTGCGAATACAAGGGTAAAAGTTTAGTTGTTTCAGCTCCTATAGATGTATTTTTAGCAACAGATTTAATTACACTTACTATAAAATACGATGGCAAACAAGAACAGATTAAATGCTGGTATACTGATGTTGCAACACTTAATTTTAACCGCATTAAAACTTCTGATGAAGCTCTTTTTACTGCAACTTTATATAACAATGATGCTGAAAAATATCTTGAAGATGTAAAAGTGATTATGGAAGCTATGTCGTTGAGTTTTGATGATGCACTGAAAGAACGACTACTTATCGAAAAAATGAAAAAGAGTCAAAAATCAGCAGATGATGAGGATTATGACGATGATGAAGGCGTAATCAGTTATGTTATTCCAGATGCATCTGAAATAGCACAATATCGCAAATATGAGCACATTGATAAGCACTTCAAAATGCCGTGTTTCCATTCTTTCAATGAGTTATTTAATTTGCATATTTCAGAAAATCGACACATTGACGCTGACACTGTATGGCATAAAGGTGAAATTAAAGAAAGAGAGCCAAGAAGTTCAGAATACAGGTTCAAGAATTTTGTTAAGAGTAGAGTAAGACAAATGCTTAACCCTGAATTTATTTCATATGTTCCATTTGACCATTATGTTTTCTGTGTAAATACTGTTTTAAGTGTTTTTGATAAATATTCGCTTAAAGAGTATGTAAAAGATATGTTTGACTATGAATATCTGATTAAAACAAGACTGTCTTTCATGGAAGCACTGTTAAGTAAAGAGATACCCGAAGATGTATCAGAGGAAGTTAAAAACACATTTTTTATTTTGATTTGTCAAATGATACTGGAATCTAACAAGCAAATTTACAGATGTGATATGGACGAGTCATCAATGGTATATCGTCATAAATCTGTCTTGAAGGAATTGAACAATCGTTATGGTTTTCGTAGCGTTTTGGCAGAGTATGTAGGTACTGCAATTGATAAAATCAATGAAACTTATTATCTGTATCGCAGCTATACTGATGCTATTAAGGATGTTGATGGAATTTTCGGTTATGCAACAGCAGATGAACTTGTGAAAATAATCAAGGCTGATTACGGATTTGATGCAGATATCGTAATTAATACAGATAAAATTATGGTTTCAGCAAAAACAGATACCATTAAAGATTTCATGATTCCAAAAGAAAACACTGTTGCAGAATTAAAGAAATATTATTCCAATAGTGGTAATGGAAGATTCTTGAAAATTGAAGTGAAAAATATTGCACCGGTACCTGCAAATTCAGGGTATGCATATATAATCACAGAAAAAATTGACTTTAAGACACTTTCAAGAACACAACAGATTACCCAGAAAAATGGTGTGAAACGTCCACCTGAAAGAAGAAAGGTTTAATAAATGATTAAAGAAGTAATTCATGACCCGATTTTGTTGGCGATGAAATCGGAAAAGGCTACAATTGAAGATTTGCAGGTGGCACAAGATTTGCTTGACACTCTCAATGCTAATGCTGATGGTTGTGTTGGTATGGCTGCCAATATGATTGGTGTGCATAAGCGCATCATCTGTTTTGATGATAATGGTAAGTATATGACTATGTTCAATCCTGAAATCATCAAAAAGTCAGACCATTATGAAACAGAAGAGGGATGCATTTCATTGCTCGGCGGTCCTCGTAAGTGTAAGCGTTACAAAAACATAAAAGTGCAATGGCAGACAGCTGAATTCCAGACTCGAATCAAAACTTTCACTGGTTGGACTGCACAAATTATTCAGCATGAAATCGACCATTGTGATGGTATCTTAATTTGATGGTGATGTTATGAAAATTATAATTGATGCTGATGCTTGTCCAGTTGTAGATATTACTGTCAATGTAGCTAAAGAGCGTGGGCTTGAATGTATCATTGTCTGTGACAATGCCCACACCATTGATAGAGATGGTGCTACAACTATTGTTGTTGACAAGGGTGCAGATTCTGCCGATTGTCGTATTGCTAATATCACCGAAAAGGGTGATGTGGTTGTTACGCAGGATTATGGACTTGCTGCACTTGTGCTTGGCAAGGGTGGTAAGGTACTTAATCAGAATGGACTCATTTACACTGATAGCAATATAGAAAATCTCCTTTTCACCCGTCATATAGGCAAAAAGGAGCGTATGGCAGGTAATAGGACAAAGGGCCCGAAAAAGAGAACATCACAAAACGATGCAGATTTTTTGAAAGCATTGTTAGGATGCCTTGACCATTGTGATGGTATTTTGATATAAAATATTTGGAGGTTTGAATCATATGAATGAAATAATGATTGCGATTATCAGTTCACTTATAAGTGCAATTGTTACAGCCATTATTACTGTTCCTACGACTTTATATATTGAACGCAGAAAAGAAAAACGCGAAGACAAGAAAGAAGAAAAAGAGATTTTTTCAAATCGACCTGAACTGGAAATTGTAGAATATAAGGATTATTTATCACATGTAGGATATGGTGTGAAACAGAAATGTGATATTGAAGTTTTTGTTGCTGGGATTGAAAATATTACAATTAATGGTAGTGGTAAGTATAGTATTGTATGCCCACACTATCGTAAAGAAGATTTTAACTCTAATGACTGGTGTGCTGTAATTTATACATTCCGAAATTCCGGAAAGACCGATATATCGTCGCTAAATGTTATTTGTAATTACAAAAGAGATACTTGTATTTTCCCTTGTGATAATGCGAAAAGATGGGCTTCGGAAAATGTACTAAACTATTCATATTGCTATGATAAAAAAATTCGAGTAGGTGAAACTATTACGGTTAAATTTTGTTATCATAAAGACCATATTTTGTGTGGAGCGTTTTCTGCAAATATGTCTATAGGAATGGAAGATGATAACAAGCACCATTGGGTTCAACCGCTTTTTGCACCACAGGATAAAATATACGATAGCGAAAAAATTACATACAAAAATTATATGCAAGAAATTAGAACAGATATGGCAGAAAAATGCTTTAAGAATCCATATTTGTGGTGATGTGAATAGAGGAATAAAATGAAAAAAACAGAATTATTACCAACCAATGAAAATTTAGTAACATCATTAAAAGAAGATGCAATAAAGAGAAATGAGGATTTGCTTTATTTTATAAGTCTTTTGGATAGTATAACTGGACCGTATTCTGTTGCATTAGATGGACAGTGGGGCTCGGGTAAAACATTTTTTGTTAAACAAACACAGTTGATTTTAAACCTTTTTAATGAATATAGTCAGGTGGACAACAATTTGAATGCTGATGATTCTGAAAAAGTAAGAAATATCTGTCAGCAATGGGCTACAAGAAAGAAAAAAGAACAACTTCTTTCTAACTTACACATATGTACATATTTCGATGCTTGGGAACATGATTCCGATAAAAATCCGATTGCATCTTTGTTATATGAAATATCAAGAACGGTATCAAAGGAATATTCTTTTGAAGGGAATAGAAATAATATCAATATTATATTAAATGCTTTGGATTTAATATCAGGTAAGGATTTCGGTAAATTAGTAGAATCATTACGTGCAGAAAATATAACAGACGAAACGAAAGATAATATGGATTTAAGATGTCAAATCGATGAATATTTTAAACAACTGTTGCCTGAACATGGCGATAGATTAGTAATTATAATTGATGAATTGGACCGTTGTAATCCGTGCTACGCTGTTGAACTGTTAGAAAAAATCAAGCATTATTTCTTTAATGAAAAAATTACGTTTGTGTTTGCGGTTAATATGGAACAACTACAACACACAATCAAACATCACTACGGCAACGATTTTAATGCATATAAATATCTGGACAGATTTTTTGATACAGTTGTTCCTATGCCAAAACTGAATCAAAGTATATTTTTTGAAACTTTACCTTATAATACTGGTACTATTGTATATCAAGTCGCAGGTGAGTTTGTAAAGCAGTACAAAATGGAAATGAGAGAAATTTCAAAATATTTTTCAACTCTCAACATCGTTACAAAGTACAGGAATGGTAGTGATGCTTTCGGTGGCGGTGCGAAACAAGTTTGCTTTAATTTTATGATTCCTGTTGCGTTGGGATTGTATAAATATAGTATTGATATATATAATAATTTCATAAACGGAAGAGATTCATCTGCACTGATAAATGTGTTGTGTAGTGAAGAATTAAAGTATAGTGTTCCGAAATATTTAGGTATAGGCAATGAACAAAACTTAGAAAAAGCGATACAGGAAATATACGAGGCATTTTTTATTCACGCGAATAATGGACAACGATTAACTGTTTATGGCTATCATTATGATAATTCAGTTTTGAGTTATTTTTATAACATTATAGGAATGTTAAATTCAACCGCTAATTTTGAATGATTACAAGTAACACCTATGAGGTTGGGATTGGAACCAGCTTCATAGGTGTTTTTTAGTTTTGTTTCTGTAAAAAAAATTTATCATAGAAGGTAACCAAATCTAGTAATTGAATAGGCACATAACGTTTTGTTCTTTCAACCCACATTTGTGGGTTGTTTTTTTTACTTGTAGGGATATTCCGGATTGCATACTTCTTTTGTAGATAATCACAAAAGAAGGGTGGAGACAATTTAATAAAACAATTAACCCCAACATTTATTTTTATAAGGAGTGATTTTTTGATAAACATTGAAGACCTTAAGCAAATA
>CAYVTA010000075.1:0-10553 GCA_964454355.1 uncultured Eubacteriales bacterium
TAACCTCGAAACACCAACCAAATCAAAGATTTGGGGTGTTTCAGAGAACATTGAAGCAAAAACAAAAAATAACTTATTTCATTTTATCATGGTTGTGCTGTTAACAAGGTTGTCGCCTTATGTTTATGTTAGAATTAATACACTAAAAGTAATATATTAAAATTAAGGATATGATGGTATGGATAATTTACTTACCGAAAAGAAAATATATGATGTGCTTGTTGTAGGCAGCGGCGTTGCGGGAATGTATGCTTCGCTGCAGTTTGACGAAACAACGAGTGTCCTTATGTTGTCTAAATATGAGAGCAATGTGTCAAACAGCAATCTTGCACAGGGTGGTGTTGCTGCGGTTCTTGACCTTGAAGATGACAGCTACGAGCTTCATATTCAGGACACAATGATTGCAGGCGGTCAGGCAAACGATATTGAAGCTGTTGATATTCTTGTTCGTGAGGGACCTGATGATGTCCGTAATATTATGGATAATATGGATGTTGAATTTGACCGTAATGAAGACGGATCTTTGGACAAGACTCTTGAAGGCGGTCACTGTAGAAGACGAATCATGCATTATAAGGATTCTACAGGTGCCGAAATGGTACGCAAGCTACTCAAAGAGACTGAAAAACATCAAAATATTGAACAGAGTTCAAATACAGCACTTTACTCTCTTTCAAGAGTAAAAAGCGGTTTCAGAGCAGATATAATCAAAGACGGAAAAATCGGCAGTGTATTCTGCAGCTACTGCATCCTTTGTTCCGGTGGTATAGGCAGAATTTATAAATATACAACCAACCCAAAAACAGCTACGGGTGACGGAATAAGAATTGCATATGAGCTGGGTGCAAAAATAAAGAATTTGAGCTATATTCAGTTCCATCCGACAGCTTTCAATTCAGAGGATGGAGAGCAATTTCTTATCAGTGAGTCTGTAAGAGGTGAGGGTGCTGTTCTTCTCAACTGCAATAAAGAGCGATTTATGCACCGTTATGATGAGAGACTTGAGCTTGCCCCCAGAGATGTTGTTTCAAAGTCTATTATTCTTGAAAGCAGACGTACGGGCAGTAATAATTTTTATCTTGATATTACTCATGAAGATCCTGAATTTGTAAAATGGCGTTTCCCCGGAATTTATCAGGGTTGTATGCGTTACGGTGTTGATATGACTAAAGATCTTATCCCTATTTTTCCCTGTCAGCATTACCTTATGGGTGGAATCGAAACAGACATTGATGCAAAAACCACTGTTCCCCGACTTTACGCAGCAGGCGAATGTGCTAATACCGGAGTGCACGGCAAAAACAGACTTGCAAGTAATTCTCTGCTTGAAGCCCTTGTATTTTCACGAAGAGCCGCACAGGATATTAAACGCTGTATGGCTGCAGGCTTCCCCACGGTAACTGAATATCCGAGTCCGGTTGACAATATAACAGGCGGAGCACCGGTGCCTAAAGGAATAAAGACTGAAATTCGTGAGATTCTTCAGAGAGGCTACTTTGTTCTTCCTGATAACGGAAAAATCCGTTCCGGCAGAGTTAGAATAAATAATATTCTTGACAGACTTAAAAACGGCGGCTTTTCCGTAAACACTGAGCTTTGTGAGATTCTCAGCATGGCAACTGCTGCACATATTATTCTTAATGAGGTGGATGAAAAATGATACTTCCCGATTTTTATGTTGATGAGCTTATTAAAAAAGCGATTACAGAAGATATTAATTATATAGATGTTTCCTCTGCATATCTTTTTAACGATAATGACAGAACAGATGCATTTTTTGTTTCAAAGGCAGATGGTGTTCTGTGCGGAATTGATATTGCAATGAGAGTTTTTTCGCTTCTTGATAACACCTTTGAATATACTCTTTATAAGCATGACGGTGATGAGCTTAAAGCAGGTGACCTTATTGCGGAATTTAGCGGCAAAACGCTTAAGCTTCTTGAAGGGGAGAGAACTTCTCTTAATCTGCTTCAACATATGTCAGGTGTGGCAACAATGACAAACAGTGCTGTAAAGGCTGTTGAAGGAACCTCAACATCTATTGCTGATACAAGAAAAACGCTTCCCGGACTTCGTGCAATTCAGAAATATGCAGTGACCTGCGGCGGCGGTCATAATCATAGATACAATCTTTCAGATGCAGCAATGCTTAAGGATAATCATATTGATGCCGGCGGCGGAATTACAAAAACTGTTGAAACACTCAGAAAAAAAATCGGTCATACCGTGAAAATTGAAGTAGAAACAAGAACGCTTGACGAAGTAAAAGAGGCTGTAAATGCAGGTGCAGATATTATTATGCTCGATAATATGACTCTTGATGAGATGAAAAAAGCAGTTGAAGTTATCGACGGAAAAGCATTGACGGAGGCTTCCGGTAATGTGACTCTTGAAAACATCAGAACCGTTGCTCAGGCAGGCGTTGATATTATTTCAATGGGTGCAATAACCCACTCAGTAAAAGCCTTTGATATATCGATGAAAATAAAAAAATAAACACGCAAAAAACACGCAAAAAAGCCCCGATACAAAAGTATCGGGGCAAAAAAATGGAGCGGATGACGAGGCTCGAACTCGCTACCTCCACCTTGGCAAGGTGGCGCTCTACCAGATGAGCTACATCCGCAACTGCTCAAACATAATAGCAGATATTTTTCCATTTGTCAAGTATTATTTGAAATTTTTATTCATGTTCATAGAAAAAGTTTAATATATCCCTAACAATGCCTTTAAAATATATTTCTCACAGAACAGGAAAAGATGATAAACATTTTCTTTTATCTTTCAGTATTAGCTGTAAAGTGTTAATTTTTAAGACTCTGCATAGGTGCAGGGATTCTTCCGCCACGGTTAATAAACTTTGCAGGAGAGGCTGTGTTTACCGGCATTACGGGGCCGGAACCAAGAAGTCCGCCAAATTCAAGCTCATCGCCAACATTCTTACCTATTGCAGGTATAACTCTTACTGCGGTTGTTTTCGAATTGACCATGCCTATTGCGGCCTCGTCTGCAATAATGGCTGAAATCGTTGCGGCATTGGTGTCTCCCGGAATAACTATCATGTCAAGTCCGACAGAGCATACTGCGGTCATTGCTTCCAGTTTCTCAAGCTTCAAACATCCGTTTCTTGCTGCTTCTATCATTCCTGCATCCTCGGACACAGGGATAAATGCACCTGAAAGTCCGCCAACGTGTGAAGAAGCCATTACGCCGCCTTTTTTGACAGCATCGTTCAGCATTGCAAGTGCGGCTGTAGTTCCGGGACATCCGCAGCATTCAAGACCTATTTCTTCGAGAATATATGCAACGGAATCGCCTACAGCGGGAGTGGGGGCAAGAGAGAGGTCAACGATACCAAAAGGTACGCCCAGTCTTTTTGATGCTTCTGTGCCTACAAGCTGACCCATTCTTGTGATTTTGAATGCGGTGCGTTTGATAAGGTCTGCAACCTGTGTAATGTCAAGACCTTTTGATTTCGCAAGAGCAGCTCTTACAACACCGGGACCCGATACTCCAACATTGATAACACAGTCAGGCTCGCCTGCACCGTGGAATGCTCCTGCCATAAATGGGTTGTCTTCGGGAGCGTTGCAGAAAACAACAAGCTTTGCAGGGCCGATGCAATTGTCGTCTTTTGTTCGTTCAGCCGCTTTTACTACAATTTCACCCATAAGCTTAACAGCATCCATATTGATACCCGTTTTGGTTGAACCTATGTTAACACTGGAGCATACATGCTGTGTAACTGCAAGTGCTTCGGGAATTGCTTCAATGAGCTCTCTGTCGCCGTGTGCAAAGCCCTTTTGTACAAGTGCTGAAAATCCGCCGATAAAGTTGACTCCGCAAGTAACAGCCGCTTTTTCAAGGGTAAGAGCAATTTTAACAGCATCCTTATCTTCGCAGGCAGCAAGAATCATTGCGATAGGGGTGACAGCGATTCTTTTGTTGATGATTGGGATTCCAAACTCTTTTTCAATCTGTTCGCCTGTTTTTACAAGGTCTTTGGCGTAGGTGGTGATCTTGTTATATATTTTGTCGCAGACGACATTTATATCACTGTGACAGCAGTCAAGAAGAGAGATTCCCATGGTGATAGTTCGTATATCAAGATTCTCTTCCTGAATCATGGTAATTGTCTCAAGAATATCGTTATGATTAATCAACGGTTTTCACCTCATATGTTGTGCATAGCGTTGAAGATGTCTTCATGCATAGCTCTTATTGAGAGATTTTTTTCTTTGCCCAGAGAATCCATTTCATCTACAAACTGAGCAAAGTCAGCGTTTATCGCAGAAATATCTGTCATCATTACCATAACAAACATATCCTGCAAAACAGACTGTGTAACCTCTATAACATTAATGTTGTAATCGGAGCATTTTGCCGAAACTGCGGCAAGAATGCCCACTGCATCTTTTCCTATAACAGAAATAACAGCTCTCATTTTTTATCCTCCTATAAATAATGTTGAAAGTGCAAGCATGGTTTGAGCAAAAAAGTAAGTACCTATGTTATGATTTTTAAGACTTATGTTGCCGTTGTCGGGCTTATTGAACATAAGAAATGCAATTGATAAATCGGACATATAAAACGAGATTCCGCCGAATGTCAGACAAATACCGCCCAAAATTGCATTGGGGTAACCTGCCGCTATATATCGGACTGAAAAAACGAAGGCATTTACCATCATGGGAACAAGCACAATACCGTATCCAAAGCATAACGGTCCTGTCAGAAGAGTTAGTTTCATCTTCTTTTTGAATTTTATGTAAAGGTATGAACAGAAAATTACAATTGCAATCAGAATTATGTTTACAATTCCTATTGAGCTTTCTTCGGGAAAGTATTGCTTGGTTGCCTTTGAAAATGCGATGAGATATAGAATATGCGATGAGAAAAAGAAACAAAAACCGATTCCGAAGAAAACCTCTTTTGCCGGCTTGATATGAAGAAACACATCGCCAATCCATCCAAGACACAAGCCTATGAGCATATGTTTTGCAAATTCGGAAGTGTTGTTTGTATAATAACAGCATAAAAATCCGATAAAAACAAACATCGTCGCACAAATCATCTTGAAACAGAAAGATTTTATACATATTCCGGGTCTTTGTGCTACAAGAAATTTAGGTACAAAGATAAGTTCTGTTATTATTGCAAGTGCAATAAGCATAATGAAAAGCCATGTTTGCATAGTGCTCACCTCTGTTTCAGTCTTTTTTCTTTCTTTTGTAGAAGAATATTTCAACAGCTGTTACTGCCGCCACAGCAAGCAAACAAAGCAAAATTCTCGTTGGTGTAACGGTCATACCTGCGGTACCTGTTTCAAGCTCCTCGTAATTTGCATTGATATCGGCATACGCTTTTTGGAGCTCGTAAATTGCTGTTTCAATGTCACTTTTTGCACTGCTGCCGTCACTGAGAATCTTTTTACAATCTGTTACAGCATCGGTGTATGCAAGCTTATAATCAAAAAATTTATCAGAGTTAAAATCAGGCAGCTCCCAATTTGTTACAAGTTTATCGTAAACATTTTTCAGCTTAAGCTCAACACTGTTACACGAAGCAATATATTCACGCAGTTCAGGAACATTATCGGTGAGAATGATGCTGTAGCCTCTGCTGATAAGGTCATCCCAATAAATTGCAGTATCCTGTCTTGAACCGTTAAGTTCTTCTTCAGCGGCGTTTGCCATTGCACGAACTTTTCCCTGAACATTATCCATAACTGTTTCACCGAAAACCACACCGTATGGATTTTTTGAGGCAAGATAAATTCCTTCACTTGTTTCTGCTGCTTTTTTTACTGCAGAAACAGCAGAAAAAATAATATTTCCTTTGAAATATGCCATGGTCATGATTTCACTGTCAAGTGAGTCTTTCCATTCATCAATTTCTTTTGAATTTGCACTCCTTATAAGGAAGATTGCGTATTCAAGCATATCATAGGCGGCAAGAGTTCTGTAAATATCATCTCTCAACTCCCAATCTGCATCAATGAGAAACAGACATACATAATTCCCACTTAAAACATCATCAAGAGTTGGCACGGTTTGCTGCGTTTTTTCCGCATTTGCACCGCCTTCACCCATGAGAAGGTTCAATCTTGTTATTTCATCGTAATTCATCTCACTGACTTTAGTGTTTTCTCCGTACCCGTAGCAGGTTCTTGTCACAGTATCGTCAGCCATAAGGATCAGCACACCGTCGGCAGTCTTTTTTACGTCGATTTCAACTATGTCAGCCCCGTTATTTACTGCCGCCGCAATTGAGCTGAGTGAATTTTCGGGAGCATTTTTCCAATAACCCTTTCTTGCAGCACAAAGGATGCTGCCGTCAGGATCTTTATAGCTTGCCGCTGTGACAGTTGCATCAGCATCGGTTAAATCTGATGCAGCACAAACAGGTAAAATTACAGATGAAATTATTACTGACATCAGAATAATTATTGTGATGAATTTTTTCATATAAAACTCCTATATTAAATATTAATTAATTTTAACATATGTTGAATATTTAGACAAGAGCAAAAATAAAAAAACAGTCGATTTTTTTAAATACTATAGACAATTCAGTGTTTTGTGATTATAATTGATAACAAACAATAAAACGGAGGTTTATTGATATGGTTAACAAAAATGCTTTTGCAAAAACTCCGCCTATGGGTTGGAATAGCTGGGACTGTTTCGGTGCCGGCGTTAACGAAGAACAGCTTATGGCCAATGCTGAGTATATGCGTGATAATCTCAAGGAATACGGCTGGCAATATGTTGTTTGCGATATTCAGTGGAGCGAACCCACTGCTCATTCTTGCAATTATCACAACTTTGCTGAGCTTTATATGGATGAATATTCTCGTCTGATTCCTGCTCCTGAGAGATTTCCCTCTTCAGCAGGCGGGAAAGGTTTTTCTGTGATAGCTGAAAAAATCCATGCAATGGGACTGAAATTCGGTATACATATTATGCGAGGTATTCCCAGACAGGCAGTTCACAGAAATACACCTACTAGATGTGAAGGTGTAACTGCAAGAGATATTGCACAGCAGTTCTCTGTTTGCTCATGGAATACAGATATGTATGGCGTTAAGTCCGGCGTAAAGGGTGCGCAGGAATATTATGATTCTATTTTTGAACTGTATGCATCATGGGGTGTTGACTTTATTAAAGTTGATGATATTTGCATTACAGAGGGGCATCCTAATAATCTTTATTCCGGCAAGACTGAAATTGAAATGATAAGAAAAGCTATTGACAAGTGCGGAAGAGATATGGTTTTGAGCCTTTCTCCCGGACCTGCACAGATCGAACACGCTCATCATCTTTCCGTGAATGCAAATATGTGGAGACTTACAGGTGATTTCTGGGACCGGAGAGAAAAAATCCATGAGATGTTCCGTAAGTGTGAGATGTGGTATAAATTCACTTCAGAAGGCTGTTGGCCTGATTGTGATATGCTTCCCTTTGGTCATCTTCGTGTTGGCGATGAGAGAGATGACAGCTATACTCATTTTACTAAAGAAGATCAGTACACTGTAATGAATTTATGGTCTATGTTCCGTTCGCCGCTTATGTTCGGCGGTCATATGCCTGACAATGACGAGTTTACATTGTCACTGCTTACAAATAAAGATATTATTGAAATAAATCAGTATTCTTCGGATAATCGTCCTGTCGTTTCTGAAAAGAATAAAGCGGTTTGGACCTGTCTTGATAAAGACGGCAACAGAGTTATAGCATTCTTTAACCTTACTGATAGTGAGATGCAGTTTGATATGCCTGAAGAATTTGCATCTGATGAAAAAATAACTGCAACTAATCTCTGGACAAAGAAAAAAATCAGTGCAGTCGCAAAGAACTTCTCCGTATCTCTTGCTGCAAATGATTCTGTAATATTTAAAATCAATTAATAAGTTCATGTTATATTCCCCCTTTTCGATAAATATACTTAATTGTATATATCGGAAAGGGGCTTGTCTTTTTTGTTTGTAGTTGTAAATGTAAAGGATTCCGGAAAGCGGAAGGTAAAAAGGGGGAGAACGGTTGAAAAGGTAAATGAATATTTTACCGGCGGCGGCGAACGGTTTTACATAGCAGATGTTCTCGATTCTGAAAAAGGTGTCAATTGGGATGAGGTTGCTCGTTTTCTTGGCAGACATTCTTCGCATATTTTGATTAATAAAAAAATCTCATTGCCCGAAAATTCGGCTGTGAGCAGATTTGAACCGGTGAAGTTTAAGAATGTGCTGATTTTTAATACTCTTGAGTTGCTTCTTAAACAGATGTATCTTGCAGGATGCAGAACTGTATGCTATATAAATGACCCGAAAGGCGATTATGCTTTGCAGCTTCCGAAAATAGCTGCTTATTCTGCACAGACTACGGTAATTACTGACAACCGTTTCCGTTATTTATCTCAAATAGCTCAGGTTTATGATAAATTCGGTGCAGGTGTTGTACTATCTGACAAAGCAGATATAAAAAACAGCAACGCCGTAGTGATTGATACTGCAGGCACGGTTTTCGGCGGGGCAGGAGTTATATTTTCTCCCTTTGATAATGGGATTACCCCTAAATACATTGATTCGTTTAATGATATAAAATCTCTTTGTCCGCCCTTTCTTGAGTCTATTGACTTTTTAGGTGCGGTTTATGAGTTGAATCGAGAAAAACGATTGAACAGTGCGATTTGTCGTACTTTCTCCCACTGTGGAAACGATATCCGAGTTTTAGACCTGTTGGAGCGACTGATTCCCCGCAAAACAGTGAAAAACCCTGATGAAAAGAGCATAATTTTTACCGTTTAACTTGACACGAATGAAATAATTGGTTATAATATCTTGTATTGCAGTAAAAGATAATTACTTACCTGAAAGGATGTAATAAAAATGGCAGATGAATTTCTTTTAACCCAAGCGGCGGTTGATGAGCTTAAGGCTGAGCTTAAATATCTCCGTACAACAAGAAGAAACGAGGTTGCTGAAAAAATTAAGGAAGCTAAGTCCTTCGGCGACCTTTCCGAAAACAGCGAATATGATGAAGCTAAATCTGAGCAGGGTAAGCTTGAAGCTCAGATCACTGAGATGGAGTATACTCTCCAGCACGTAAAAATTATCGATGAGTCAGCTCTCGGTACTGATACCGTTCACATTGGTTCATTCGTAAAAGTTTTGGACGTTGAATTTAACGAAGAAATGAAGTATCAGATTGTAGGTTTCCCCCAGGCTGACCCTCTTGAAAATAAAATCTCTGACGAATCACCTATCGGTAAAGGTCTTCTCGGTCATAAGGTAGGAGACGAGGTTGAAGTTGAAACTCCCGGCGGAGTTATCAAGCTTGTTATCAGAGAAATTTCCAAGTAAGGAGAATTAAAATCAATGGCTGATGAAATCAGAAATCCGGAAACTGCTCAGGAGCCGGAACAAAATGTTAACGAACTCAGACAGATTCGTATAGATAAGCTCTCAGCTCTTCAGCAGGCAGGCAAGGATCCTTTTCAGATAACTACCGCTGAGCAGGAGTACCACAGCACCGAAATCGTTGAAAAATATGATGAGCTTGAAAATCAGGATGTTGCTATCTGCGGCAGAATCATCACAAAGCGCCCCATGGGAAAAGCAAGCTTTATGAATATTCATGACCGTGAAGGCAAAATGCAGATTTATGTAAGACGTGACGATATCGGTGAGGAAGAATATGCAGATTTCAAAAAGTATGATATCGGCGATATTGTTGAAGTTAAGGGTTATGTTTTTAAAACCAAGACAGGGGAGATCTCTGTTCATGCTAAGTCTGTAAGACTTCTTACAAAGTCTCTTCTCCCTCTTCCTGAAAAGTATCACGGTCTTACAAATACAGATACAAGATATCGTCAGCGTTATCTTGATCTTATTGTTAACCCCGATGTTAAGAGAACTTTTATTACTCGTTCCCATATTATCAGAGCAATAAGAAATTACCTTGACGGACAGGGCTTTATTGAGGTTGAAACTCCCATGCTCGTTTCAAATGCGGGCGGTGCTGCAGCAAGACCATTTGAGACACATCACAATGCTCTTAATGAAGATTTTAAGCTTCGCATATCTCTTGAGCTTTACCTGAAAAGACTTATTGTCGGCGGTATGGAAAGAGTTTATGAGATTGGCAGAGTTTTCCGTAACGAAGGCTGCGACACAAGACACAACCCCGAATTTACGCTCATGGAGCTTTATCAGGCTTATACCGATTACCATGGTATGATGGATTTGACGGAAAATCTTTATCGTCATGTTGCTCAGGAGGTTCTCGGCACAACAAAGATCGTTTATAACGGTGTTGAAATGGATCTGGGTAAACCCTTTGAGAGAATAACAATGGTTGACGCTGTTAAGAAGTATGCAGGCGTTGATTTCTCTGAAATCAAGACAGATGAAGAGGCAAAGGCTATCGCAAAGGAAAAGGGTATTGAATTTGAAGACAGACATTCAAAGGGTGAAATACTCAATCTTTTCTTTGAAGAGTATGTTGAGCATCATCTTATTCAGCCCACATTCCTTATGGATCATCCCGTTGAGA
>CAYVTA010000076.1:0-10221 GCA_964454355.1 uncultured Eubacteriales bacterium
TGACGAAAAAAGATAGCCCGTATAGGCGGCAGGATGCTCTGCCGGAAATTCGTTTTGACATTGAAAACATTATTAAACTGTCCGATTCCAAGTAATAACTGTGATGAGAGCAACCGTAAAATACAATTTAACGGGGTAAATGTTATGAATCCTATAATAATCGACAATGAAAATTGTGTTGTCTGCTGTCTTTGTTATCTTCTATGCTTGCCAATACTATGATTTACAGCCCGAGGGTTATATACTTTAGCATTCTTTGAACACAATGGTTAGTTCGTTTTATAAAAATGAAGCGAAGGAGTGATTTGGCACCAACCATCATGTTTTTTATTCTTTCCATTTTTGCATTTGCCGCCTTTTAGAGGTGAGAGTATGAAGGAACAATTACATCTGAAAAATCACTTAAAGGAAGTTTGCATGGAAGCAAATCTTTCTTAATCCCAGATTGCGGAAATGGTGGGTGTATCGAGAAATACTATCAGTTCCATCGAAACATGACAATTCAACCCAACGCAAAGTTAGCTCTTATCATTTGCATTGCATTGGATAAAGAATTTGAAGAGCTATTCTATTTTTAGGAGGGCAGTATGGATAATTTGATACTATTGATTTTAGGCTTGTTTATTTCTGCACTTGGCATTACAAATATCAAGGGAAATATCAGTACAATACATTCCTACAACAGACGAAAAGTTAAAGAAGATGATGTACCAAAGTATGGGAAAGCCGTCGGCACAGGAACACTTATCATTGGAGTATCTTTTGTCTTAGGTTACATAGCTTTGTTTTGGAGTGAGATAATCATGGCGGTTATCATTCTTCCGGCAGTAGTTGTAGGTTTGGGATTTATGCTGTATGGGCAGTTCAAATACAATGGGGGAATTTTCTAAAAGGTGAAACGATGAAAAATCCCTTTAGGAACTAAAGGTCGCACTTCTATACTCTCTTGTCGGGAGTATCGTGCGTCCTGCGGAGCTTCATTCTCCGCCAGCAAGTTTGAAAATGTTAAAAATCCAAGAGGGATATTGTAATATGTATCGAGAATTGATTGGAAAACTAATAGAAGGACATAATTGGGCAAAATTGCAGGCACCGTGTCCCGAAAGCGAAATTTCTAAAGTTGAGAAATATGTGGGATTCACATTTCCCGAAGAACTCAAAGTATTATTGCGAGAAACAAACGGCGACCACTGGTTTTTGCTCTCCGCAGAAGAAATTATTACCCATGTGAAAACCAATCGAGAAATTTTTCCTGAATATCTTGAACCGGACGAGTTTGAAGAAAAGGTTAATCGTTTTATTCCTTTTGCAACTAATGGATGCGGTGATTATTATGGTTATCGTATTCTTGAAAATGATAAAGCAGATACATCTGCAATATACATTTGGGAACATGAACTTTTTGAAATTCGAGAGGTCGCAAGCGATATTACTGATTTGATAACCAAGTATTACAACGCCGAAGTGTAATGTTGACTATCTGCAGTTTTTAATCTGAGAATAATAAGCAAATATCGAACAACTGACCATTTGAAAATTCCAGAGAGGAAAGCAATATGTACGAATACAAAGTTGAAGTATATCGAGTAAAAGAAGCAGAGAAAGAAATGAACGAGCTTGCCAAATGTGGTTGGAGAGTTATTGCTGTTACATCAAATAAATGTTTGCAATGGACGGCAAAGAGGATGGATATATTGCTTGGCACGGTTATCAGAGCTTTAAGCCGGATGAGATTACGGCAAAAGAAGCACACGAAATCGGATTGCAGACCGCAAGAGAAATGTGGAGTGGTCGGTATCAAATTATCGTCACCACCCATCTTGACAAAGACCACTTGCACAATTATTTCTGCTTCAATTCCGTATCCTTTATTGACGGTGAAAAGTATGACTTGGAAAAGTTTATAGCAAAGGTGAAAAAGGTTACTGAGGTAAAAGAACTGACACCTGAACTCGTATACGAATTTATTTCCCGAATAGAGGTACATAAGCCTTATCGTGAAAACGGGGTTAGGTATCAGCAACTTGATATTTACTATCACGGTGTTGGTATTATAAGACTTGCTACCGCAGAGGAAATGGAAGAGTCATTCCAAAGGCATATTGCGAACAAAGAACAGAATAAACAAAAAACGGCATAACCACAATGGTTACACCGTAATTTGATTGATTAAAAGTCGCCCGAAAGGACTACTTGCTCTATCGCAGGTGTCCCTTCTGAGGAACTTTTATTTTTTTTATCAGCCTTCAAGCTTTGCTGATTTTCTGAGTATTTTTCTTGCATCGGCAGCCGTGATTTTGTCATTTGAATCTATATCTGCCGCTTTTGCATATGCACCTTCAAGTGCTTCAAGTTTTGCGGAAGAACGCAGAGAGAGTCTTGCGTCTGCTGCTGTTATTTTTCCGTTGCCGTCAACGTCGAAAGGCACGCAAACTGTATATGCATTGACGACGGTGCCGGTGGAATCAAGAATTTGTATTTTACAGCCTGTAAAAATAAGTGTATCATCCTCAAGTTTGTTATTAGTATCATCAACGATTGCAAAGTTATCGTTTTCTATAATATCGGAAACTGTTGCGATACTTTCTCCATCGGTTACATATACAATTTTGTTTTCATTATCCACTGTAACAATACCTTCGCAAGGACCTATAAGAATTTCTGTCTTTGGTTCGGGCTGGTGCACATCTTCGCTTTCAGGCTCTTCTGATGAAGGTTCATCTGTTATAGGAGTATCAGTGGTAGGTTCTTCTGATGAAGGTTCATCTGTTATAGGAGTATCGGTAGAGGGTTCTTCTGTAGAAGGCTCTTCTGTGGTGATTGATTCATCACAGTTGTCACAGTAACCGTTTTCATCTTCGTCAATGTGGTCACTCAGACCGTAGTAATAAGTTTTTTCGTCTCCGCATTCAGAGCAGACAAACGATTCATATGCTTCCTGAGTACAGGAGCCCTCGTTCAATTCGGATTCATAACTGTGTGCATAGCCTGTAAAATATGTTTGTGTATCGCCGCATCCTGTACAGGTATAAATATCATAGCCTTCAGCTTCACAGCTTCCTTCAACGGATTGTGTATATTCATAATCATGGTTAAAGTAATATTCTGTGCTGATATAACCGCAGTCGGTACAGATGTATGAGTATTGACTTTCTTCTGTGCAGGGCTTTTCAACGGACATATACCATTCAAGGTTGTGTTCATAGCTGTACCAGTATATTTCTACATAATCGCAGTCAGCACAGGTAACGATCTGATAAGCCACTTCATCGCAGCTGCCGTCAACATATTCGACCTCATAGCTGTGAGCGTAGTAGTAGTCATAATAGCAATCACCGCAGAGAGTACATTCGTAGATTTCATAGCTTTCTTCATCGCAGGAATTTACGACTGATTCTGACCATTCGTATTCGTGTTCAAAGTCGAGATATTCGATATATGAATCATCACAGTTTACGCAGGAATAAATCTCATATGACAGCTTTGTACAGCTTCCCGTTACAAGCTCGCAGGCATATATGTGCTCATATCCATAATACCAGATCTCGGTCTCACCGCATTCAGAACAAGTGTATATCTCATAACCTGATTGAATGCAAGAGCCGGGAACATATTCATATTCATCAAAGTTGTGCTCATATCCATAATACCAAATCTCGGTCTCGCCGCATTCGGTACAGGTGGCAATCTCATAACCTGATTGAATGCAAGAGCCGGGAACATATTCATATTCATCAAAGTTGTGCTCATATCCATAATACCAAATCTCGGTCTCGCCGCATTCGGTACAGGTGGCAATCTCATATGTCTCTTCAGTACAGCTTCCGTCAAACCATTCATACTCATAATTATGATTATAGCCCCAGTATTCAATCTCTGTTTCATCGCATAAAGAACAGGTATAGATAATGAACTCCGGTTCGGTGCAGCTTCCGTCAATCCACTCGGTTAGTTCGTAATCGTGGTCGTAGCCCAGAGACTCTGTTTCTGTGTAATCACAATCAAGGCATTCCCAGATGATATAGCCTTCCTCGTCACAGCTTCCCCATGAAAAATCCCAGTAATAATTATGGGCGTAGAAAGTTTCAGTATAGGTGTCACCGCAATCAGTGCATACATAACTTGCCCAGCTTTCTTCGGAGCATGGGTTGTATTCATAATCCAGCATTTCATAATCATGCCAGTAACCGTAGTACTCAGTATATTCGTCACCGCAGAAAATACAGGTGTAAACGGAATATTCCTCTTCGGTACAACTACCCCAGTACCAATCTGTTTCCACGTAATAATGCTCACAGTCCTCTTGAGCAAAAACGGAAACAGGTACAATTGTCAACATCATTACCAAGGTGATAAGTACACATGAAATTTTCTTCAACATATAATTTCCTCCGTAATTAAAATTTAATTTGTTGCAAGGATTAAAAATTTTACCATTCAATTAAATTGAGCTCTTTACCCGTAAAATCAAGAGTTTTGATTTCATTATGGGCTACAGATGTGTTAAGCTTTTTGCCCAAAATTTCTATTTCAGCCTGCGAATCCACACCGTTTGCATCATAAAAACGGATGATATTTTCTTCACTGTCCTCACTCTGCTTGATTGCTGTGACTATGATATTATCGTTATTGCATTTAAGACAGCTCATCTTCTGCATCAGCTTGCCCTTGTGGAAGCTGTCGGTAACAAGTCTTACACCCACATTAAGCTCCTGTGCTTTACGCTCCGCATCAGCCTTGCCGGTGTATGGGAAGACCGCATATGTAAACTCGTTAATTCCTTGTTCCATAAATCTGCAGAATTCATCTCGATGCTCCTGACCAAAGTGATCGGCATAGATTGCACTTCGCAGTGCTGTAAGTCTGACTTCGCCGTTAAGGGTATCATAGCCGTATTTTGAATCGTTTGCAACACACATCTCGCCTGTTGCAAACCATGAACCGCAGTGCTCTTCTCCGAGATTATCTTTTCTGGTAACAGTTCCGTAAGCATTTTTTGCAGTTACACTGTCTGTTGTCATGGGGAATGTAAGCTTGAGTGTTCTGTGCTTCTCATGGAAATCGACAATTGTTTTTACAGTAAGTACGTTACTGTCGGCTGAGATGGTGTATTCTCTTCTGAGAAGCGAATTGTTGCTTCGTGTGGTAATTCTGACGGTAGCTCTGACAGGACCTTCCTCAATTACTGAAAATTCAGGTGTATCGAATACAGCAATCATATCACCCAAATAGTCTTTGTCATGAGCCCATGTATCACACTTGGTTTCGTCAAGAAGTATAGCTCTGCAAGGCTTGTTTATGATATATTTGCCGGTCTTTTTATCATAGAAACTGCAGATATCTCCTGTAAGCTTATCAAATTCAATTTTGACAAGGCTGTTTTCAAGCGAATAAGCATTTGCAATAAGTTCATTTTTGACCTCTGCTTCACTTTTCTGCTTTTCAAAAAGTCTGTATACTGTATAACCGTATGGCTCCACTTCGGCAATAAATGAAGTATCCCATTTGTCATCTCCGTTTGTCTGACTTGCTCTTACAATCTGGAACGGAATCTCATTACCATCCCAATCGGTCATTTTTTTAGCTCTTGAAGTGAGTTGAACGGGCAGTTTAACGCTCCATGAATGAGGATTGAATACAATTACGGGAATACCCACGATTTCATGCTCCCATGCTCTCATGCTCTTTTCGATTTTTGCATTTGGGAGAGTGTTGCCCTGAAGAGTGTCGATATTTTTTGTTATCGACTGCATTGCAAAATTGATTATCTGCTCTGTGATACTCATTGCTTCGCCATAAAGCATTGCCGCATCATCATAAGCTTCTTTTACGGAACATCCGCCCATTATGTCATGGAACTGATTGAAAAGAACGTTTTTCCAGGCTTTTTTCAGCTTTTTGGCGGGGTAAGGAACGCCTGCAAGCTCTTTTGCCATAACGCTAAGCATTTCGGCAAGAATAAGATTGTTTTCTGCTTTACGGTTTGATTTCTTGACAAAACTGCAAGCACTGTAACAGCCTCTTGCATGATGCTGAAGTTCATCGTGAATAACAGGGAGCTCCCACGTAACGCTGTCAAAAAATTCATCCGGGGTTGCAAAACGCTTGCCCTCAAAATCCATTTCTCTTATTTTTTCCAGCATTTTAATCGTGGGACCGCCGCCATGGTTGCCGACACCGATAAAAGCCATGTAGTTAACATTGTTTTTTTCTGCCCTTTCCTTGAGCTGTTCTACTTTATCGGCTTCCCATACTTCCAAAGAATATGACCACGGAATGCGGTAAGCTTTGACACTGCTTCCGTCATCACTTTCCCATCGGAAGGTTGAAAAGTCAAAATCCTTTTCATGAACGCCCGGACGCAGGAATACATAGTTTTTAAGTCCGCTTTTTGAGAGTATCTGCGGAAGTCCTCCGTTATGACCGAAGGAATCGACATTATAACCTGTCACTGCCGTTCTGTCGAATTTCTCTTTAAAATATCGCTGCGAGATCAAAGCGTGACGGGCATAGCTTTCACCTGAAGGTGTGTTACAATCGGGCTGTAAAAACCATCCGCCTACTATTCCCCATCTGCCTTCTGCAACTCTTTGCTTTATTTCCTCGAACATTTCAGGATCAACTTTTTCAATCCATTCATAATACACGGCACAGGCACTTGTAAACTTAAAATCCGGATATTCCTTCATTCTGTCCAATGCACTTCTGAAAGTTGCTCTTATTTCAGCAAAGCCCTCTTGCCATCTCCAGAGCCAGACCGGATCAATATGGGCATTACCTATCAAATATAAATCAGTCACAACAAAACCTCCTTTATTTTACCTGATATAATTATACATAATCACCAAACATTTTTCTTTGCAAATATTATGAACATATTGACTTTTTTTCAGGTATCTGCTATATTTGTTTCGTAAAATGCTTGCTGAGGAGGCTTGAAGAATGCCTGAACGGTTCACATTTGAAAATTGCATTAAAAATGGCGTAGTCTCTGCATCTAAAAAATACTTTCACGGCAATGCAGATATTCATTGGCATGAATTTTATGAAATTGAATACATAGTTTCAGGTTCCGGGGAATATGTCATCGACAATCGAAAGTACACGATGAATCCCGGTATGATTTTTTTTATGACTCCTGCAAATTTTCACAGTGTTCAGGCTGAAGACGTAGTGTTATATAATGTAATGTTCTCGGGCAGTGTATGTAATCCTCTTTATTTGTCTCCGCTTTTAAAAAATTCCGGTACAGGAGTTCTCCTTGAAAGTAAAAAGGACCGAAACTATATCGAAGCCGTATTCACTCAACTTACAGACGAAAGTAACAAAGAAGAATACTCTCTTTTTATTGACTGCCTTGTTGCAATGATATGCAGATATACTGACACTGCCTGTGAAGATCGGCTTAGTGTTTCTCAAGCGGCACTCGCTTACATTGCAGGCAATTTCAGAAGTAATGTTTCGCTTAAGGATGTGGCATCTCACATCGGAATAAGTCCGACTTATCTTTCTGAAACATTCAAGCGGCAGACAGGAATCGGTTTTAAGCAGTATCTTAATGATTTAAGATTTGAATATGCAAGAAAGCTGTTGTTGTTTTCAGATATGAGCATAAGTCAGATATGCAGTGAAAGCGGATTTGATGACCTGACAAATTTCATCAGAAGATTTACTTCAAGGTTCGGAATTTCACCTTCAAAATACAGAAAAAGCCAAAGAAACGGGGATGTGTGAATGAAAAAAGAGAGTTCTGCATTATTACAGCTTATAAGTTCTATGTTCATCTTCGGTACTGTGGGTGTTTTTGTAAGGTATATCCCGCTGCCTTCGGCTGTCATTGCTATGGCAAGAGGTTTTATAGGTGCTGCATTTATTCTGTTGCTTTTGCTTGTAAAAAAGACGGGAATATCTTTTGCAGACATAAAGAGAAACGGACTTGTCCTGTTTCTTTCCGGAGTTTTTTTAGGTGTAAATTGGATACTGCTTTTTGAAGCATACAGATACACCTCCGTAGCAGTTGCAACCATGTGTTACTATTTGGCACCTGTTTTTGTTATTATCGCCTCACCGTTTGTTCTTAAAGAGAAAATTACCCCCGTAAAAGCTGTAAGCGTTGCGGCAGCACTTGTTGGAATGCTGTTTGTTTCAGGAGTTCTTGAAGGCGGAGTCAATTCGGATATCAAAGGCATATTTTTCGGATTGGGTGCCGCAGTGTTCTATGCCTGCTATATGCTGTCGACAAAAAAGCTTAAAAATATTTCGTCTTATGACGGCACCGCTGTACAGCTTTTGTCTGCGGCAGTGGTTCTGCTTCCTTATGTGTTGCTGACTGAGGATTTTTCATCTTTTACGGCAGATATCAAAGCTGTTGTTCTTCTCATTGCAGTGGGAGTGCTTCACACAGGAATTTCCTATACACTGTATTTTAATTCCCTTAAAAATTTAAAGGCTCAAACTGCGGCAGTTTTAAGTTATATTGATCCCGTTGTGTCAATTTTGGCTTCTGTGCTGATTCTTAATGAAGAGCTGACACTTTTCAGTGTTATAGGCGGTATTCTCATTATCGGTTCAGCTTTTTTCAGTGAAGCAGCAGACAGAAATAAAACAAAATCATAGGAGGACAGTTTTTATGTCAACATCATTGACTCCCGCTAAAAAAATCACAGCAGTGTTAACCTCTGCAATAATGACCGCTTTTATGTGGCGTCTGAGAGGCTGTCACGGCTATGGCTCCAAATGGGGTATGTTCTGCGTTGCTCTGACCTTGTTTTTGCTGATTTATGCTGTTTTCGGTAATCGTAAAAAAATGAGCTATGAAATGTTGCCTATCGGAGTGGTTCTTTCAGGAATTACTGCCGGCGGATGGGGTACGATTAACTCACAGATGAACGGATATCTTTCAAGCAATGCATATTTTACAGGCGAAGAGGTTTATACTTACCTTGAAATCAGCCCCTTTAGCGGTCTTGTTTCAATGCTTCTTTTAGGTTTTGGCTGGATGCCGCTGTTTGCCATTGTTATTGGTACTCTTTTTTCGAAAAAAGAGTATAAATTAAAAGATTATCTTATCTTTATCGGTACTTATTACGGAGTAATGTTTATTTGTAATATTTCTGTTTCACATCTGATTATCAGGGGTCTTTGCCCTGAAGCAGTTGAAGGTGCGGTCGCCGGTCTTGCGGATACAGGTTACGATATGTCACCCATGATGGCGTATCTTAAAAATTTCGGCTCGGCGGCATTTGCAAAGAAAATTCCGTTTTGCCGCAATTACTTTACAACAATTCACATTATTTCAAGTGCAACAGGTGCTCTTGCATCTTCGCTTTCGGTTCTATTTATACTCAAGGATAAACTCACCGCCGGAATATCAGTTGCTTTAAATGCAGTTTGTGCAGTTGCTATAACTGCTGCCGATTTGGTGCTGATTCTTGATTCGGACAGAGGCTTCCTTGCAGGTAAAACTGCTCCTGAATTTCTCGATGCAAACGCATGGGGTACGTGGGAATATTTTACAGGCTTTCTTCTTGGTTTCGGCGTTATGCTTGTTCTTGTATGTCTTCCCAACAGAATTACTAAAAGTGAGGAAGATTACGACTATTCGCCGCTGCTTAAAAATCCAAAGCTCAATTTGGCGTTCAACTCACTGTTTACATTCCTGTTTTTGTTCGGAATAACACTTTCCAGAGCTTTTTCATTCAGAACGGTGGAAATGTTTGTTGACAGCGACACTCTTGAAATTGTGGTGACGGTAATACTCAGTGTTATTGCATTTATCCCTTGTTTCTTAATTGCAAAGAAAAATATTATTGATAAAGGCCTTTTCACTCCGGCAAATATGCTTCCGCAGCAATTTGCTCAGAAAACACTTCCCATGTATTTAGGTATTGCAGGACTGATATATTTCATTTGCGGCGATGTTGACAGAGCTACTCTTTTGCAGCTTCCTTTTGGTGAACTGACTACAGCAGAAGGACTGACAAAGTATTGGAATGACGGTACACTGTATGAACCGATACTGATGATTGTAAGCTTTGCGTTGTTCTTTATTCTTTATTTTATATGCACAAGAAAAAAGAATAAAAAATCAGCATAAAATCGTCTTTAAGAAAATTGCAGATACTATTGAAGCTTTATATTAGATAAACAACAATTTGCTTTAGGTGAATTATTGTTTGTGTTGACATTTGGTCAAATTTATTTTATAATTTTAACATAAAA
>CAYVTA010000077.1:0-9923 GCA_964454355.1 uncultured Eubacteriales bacterium
CCTCTTTGCGGTGACGATATGTACGGCAGTGCTGATAAGCGAATTGCACGTGCGGCACTCCATTGCGGAGACATTGATTTTGTTCATCCTGTTTCCGGCTTGTCAATGCATTTCTTTGCACCTTATCCTGAAGATTTTGATGCAATAATTCCAAAAAAATTATAAAAAAATTTCACAAACTTTTTTCCACTTAAATAACAAAAAAATCGTTTCTTCGTCATTTTGCTGTAATTAGAGTGTTGTTGTTTGTGATAAATGCACAAAAGAAATTTGTTCTGAAAATAAAACCTGTTAAACATGATATTAAATTTAAAATCTCCTATTTGTAGGAGTTGCACAAAATTATTATTAAACCTTTGTGCAAAATGACTTGACAAAATCAAAATTATGAGTATAATAAGGGTGTAATCAAGAGAAAAAGGAGATGAGAAACAATGTCAAGCGATCTTCGTAAGTATGAAGCAAAGCTTATCAAGGAAATGGAAGAAACAAAGTTTTTTTCTTGGAAGAGACTTTGGAAGGCAATCGAGCTTTCAAGCATCTATAACAAGGTGGGTGAATAATCGGTCTTCCGTATAACTCAAAAACAATGCCTGAAAAGGCTTTACATATAAAAACAACGCCCGAGAGGGCTTAATATATAAAAGCAACGCCCTTCGGGGCTTTATATAAAGACCATTTCCTTGCGGGAGCTGAAAATGCTCCCGTTTTTTTTTGTTTCAGTAAACAATAATTTATCGATTATTTTTTGATTGTGCCACATAAAAGTTTTGGTCGAGCTTTTTCAAAAGCTCGTGGGTTTCAAAAGGGCAACGCCCTTTGTCGCACTCCGCAGAGTGTGAAACTCCTTGGCTAAAAAAAGCTCAGGAGGGGAACAAAAACAGTCCTGCGTGACTGTTTTTGCGTGGGGAACCCTCGCCGGGGGTTCCCCATTACATCTCCGATAAATTATTGTTTGATTTTTATGTATTTTAACATTTTAATTGTATATTATATTATATTGACTTTTTTTGTTTTAGGCTGTACAATTACATAGAAACTCAGGAGGAGATAACATGAAAATTTATAAAAAGTCTCACAAACTTGATAATGTGTGCTATGATATAAGAGGCCCTGTAATGGATGAAGCTTCAAGAATGGAGGTACAGGGAGAGAAAATATTAAAACTTAATATAGGCAATCCTGCATATTTCGGTTTCAGAGCACCTGACAATATTCTTGAAAAAATGGAAAAAAGTCTGGATTCAACAGAGGGATATTCTGATTCAAAAGGACTTCTTTCTGCAAGAGAAGCAATTGTAAGATATTGCAAAAAGAAGAACATTCCGAATGTTACGGTAAACGATGTTTATACCGGTAACGGTGCCAGCGAGCTTATTACAATGTCTATGCAGGGACTTCTTGATACGGGGGATGAGATTCTTGTTCCTTCACCGGATTATCCGCTGTGGACTGCATCTGTAACTCTTGCAGGCGGCAGAGCTGTTCATTATCTTTGTGACGAAGACAATCATTGGTATCCCGATATCGATGATATAGAGAAAAAAATTACAAAACGCACAAAAGGTATCGTTGTTATCAATCCCAATAATCCTACGGGAGTACTTTATCCTAAAGAGATACTCGAAGGTATCGTTGAGCTTGCAAGAAAATATGAGCTTATATTATTTGCAGATGAAATTTATGACAGACTTGTTATGGACGGAAAAGAACACGTTGCACTTGCATCTCTTGCTCCCGATTTGCTTACATTAAGCTTTAACGGACTTTCAAAATCTCACCTTGTTGCAGGTTATCGCTGCGGTTGGATGTGTCTTGCCGGTGATAAGTCCAAAACAAAAGGTTATATTGAAGGCTTAAATCTGCTTTCTTCCATGCGTCTTTGCTCAAATGTTCCTGCACAGTCCATTATTCCCACTGCTCTTGATGAAGAAAATGCCGCAACTGAGATTCTTGAAAAGGGCGGCAGAGTATACGAGCAGAGAGAGCTTGTTTGTAAATATATCGATGCTATTCCCGGACTTTCAGCAGTCAGACCCGATGCGGCGTTCTACGTGTTCCCTAAAATGGATGAACGCTTTAATATTATGGATGATGAGCAGTTTGCTCTTGATTTTCTCAGGGAAAAGCATATTCTTGTCACTCATGGCGGCGGTTTCCATTGGGAACAGCCTGACCATTTCAGAATCGTTTATCTCCCCGAAGTCAGTATGCTTCAGGAATGCTGTACCCGAATGGAAGAATTTTTCAGCACATACAGACAATAGATGCCCACTAATAAAAGGAGTGTTTTTTATGAAAGTTATCCTTGTAAACGGAAGTCCTCACGAAAAGGGCTGTACCTACACAGCACTTTGCGAAGTTGAAAATACGCTTAATGCAGAAGGCATTGAAACGGAGATTTTCTGGATCGGAAACAAACCGATCTCAGGCTGTATTGCTTGCAAAGCCTGCGGAAAACTCGGCAAATGCACAATTGATGATACTGTAAATGAATTTGTGAAAAAGGCTGAAAATGCAGACGGCTTTGTGTTTGGTTCTCCTGTCCATTACGCTGCGATGTCAGGTGCACTGACTTCCTTTATGGACAGAGCATTTTATTCCGCTGCCTGTGCAGGAAACAGAGCATACTACCTTAAACCTGCCGCAGGAATTGCAGTTGCAAGAAGAGCCGGTACCACCGCAGCATTTGAGCAGCTTAATAAATATTTTACCATTTCTCAGATGCCTGTTATTTCTTCAAGATATTGGAATATGGTTCATGGTGCAGCTCCGGAAGATGTTGTTAAAGACGAAGAGGGAATGCAGTGTATGCGTATTCTTGCGAGAAACATGGCTTGGTTCCTCAAATGTAAAGAGGCAGGCGAAAAAGCAGGTGTCCCCATGCCTGAAACAGAGAGAACAATAATGACCAACTTTATAAGATAAGAAGTTAATAACAATATAAAAGGAAATGTAAAAAAGTGTAGACCGTAAAAAACGGTTACACATAAAGAGTTTTAATTTTATTAAAATTTAAAAAACAACAAAAAAATAAAAGTTGAGGTGTGATATGCATCCCCAAAAAGTTAGACACTTTTGGAGTGCATATCATTTTTTTATATATAGGAAATTGCTCGCATTGTGAGCAATTTGCTTATATCAAGAAACACCTCTATCCCCCAAGCTTGAGGCACGGGGTTGATAAATTGTAAGATTTTTTTCTTACTTTATGGAAAACTGCGTTTCAATAAAGTAAAAAAATTATATGTCGCACCGTCGTCGCAGTATGGGGAAAACCGTTTTCTTGCAGCACCTTTTTTTGTCACAGCATTATATCGGCAATGATAGGGTAGTGATCAGACATTTTGTTCAAATAACTGTCTGAAAGCAATCCGAATGTTATCACCGTTGCATTTCCGTTAACAAAAATATGGTCGATGTTTGGCTGTTCAATGCTTTTTTCTTCACCTGCAAAAGTGTATTGAGCACAGTATTTCGCATCCGTCAGAACTGCATTCAATTTGTTATATATCTGAGATGCTTCAGCATTGCCTTCCTTTGTGTTGAAGTCACCTGTGAGGAATACGGCACAGTTATAGTCTGTTCGTATTTTTTCGCTCAGTTCATACATTTCATCAGCCTGTACATTCATTGTTTCAAGACTGACAGCTTCTTTTCCTTGGACGATAAAATCAAAATGAGTTGACGTGACTGCAAAACGTCTGTTATCGTTTATTGTTTCAAATACAGCCCATGCGGCTCTTCGTGTTCTTGAATTATTCCCTTTTGAAAATATCAAATCACCGCTGTCGATGAGCTCCAACGTATCCGTGTTGTAAATCATTGTTGTCATGCTTGCACCCTTTTCTTCCGAAACAGGATGAATAAAACTGTAGCTGTCGGGCAAATCTTCAATAAGACAGTATGTCCAGTCTTCGCATATTTCTTGAAGCCCCACAACATCCGGAGTGTAAGCATTCAGTATCTGAGAAAAAATTTCTGATCTGGGCTTTACGGGGCAGCCGCCCCAGCTTTCGTAATGTGCCAGGAGATTTACGGACATTATTCTTACATCGCTTCTGTCAGCTTTTGCCGTGTTTTCACTATTGATAACATTCATAAATTCCTTGTCAGATTCAGTAATATTCATGTTGCTTCCTGCGTGTACACTGAATGGCACCAAAAGACAAAAAGCGACGGTAATACACATGACCGCCGCAAAAGTTTTTTTTATGTGTTTGCTTAATTTCAAAATTCACACCTCGAAATTTTCAGTATTGAAAAATATTTTCACTTTCCAGCCGCTTTTTTAGTGTGGACAAAATCTTTGTCTCTATTCTCGAAATATAGCTCCTTGATATTCCAAGCATATCCGCAACCTCTTGCTGCGTTTTCGGTTCATCGCCGTCAATACCGTATCTGAGCACAATTATCGTTTTGTCTCTGGGATTTTTTATTTCATCAATAAACTTTCTCAATTGGGTGCATTTGAATTTGTTGTCAAGATCTTCAACAACGGTGTCATCAGTACTGATAATGTCTGCCAGAGTCAGCGGATTTCCCTCACTGTCTGTCTCAATAGGATCGCTCATTGAAACATCTTGAGCCGTTTTTTTTATACCTCTGAAATACATAAGAATTTCATTTTCAATGCATCTTGAAGCATAAGTTGCAAGGCGTGTGCCTTTTTCGCTGTTGAAGCTGTTAACGCCCTTGATAAGTCCTATCGTGCCGATTGAGATAAGGTCGTCTTGGTCACTGTAGTTTGAATAGTATTTTTTTATAATGTGTACCACAAGCCTGAGATTATGCTCTACAAGCAGATTTCTTGCTTCAATATCACCGCTTTTTGCTTTTTTGAGTGCCTCAGCTTCTTCTTGTTTTGTTAATGGCTTTGGAAAAAATCCCGAATTGCCGATATGCAACGCAAAGAAAATCAGTTCTTTAAAAAAATCAATAAATCCCATAAACTCCATAATGTCACCTCTGTTAATTTTATGAGAACAGAGGATTTTTTTTGCAAGTCCGAGGCATTAAACAATAGAGTGTCTCTAAAAATTAAGAATGTAAAAAATACACTGTTTTTCGAGCGTTCAGCTTTTTTGTTATGTAAAATAAATTTCACTTTCTCAAATGATGCACAAAAAAACTTCCCGATATGTGTTATCGAGAAGTTATGGAAAACTATGTATTCTTTTTTCGTGATTTTTTAAAGAATAAAAACATACTTGCAATCAGGGACATAATCACACCCGTAACAACAAATAAATATGTTCCGTTGCCGCCTGTTTCGGGAAGAACATACATTTCCTCGGTGTTTGTGACGGTTATTTTATATTCCGGATTGAGTGTATATGTGGTGGGGGTGGTTATAGTGAATGTTGAGGCGCTTGCTGTGTTTGTTGAGGTGGAAACACTTGTTGATGACAGAGTAATATATCTGTTTGTACTGCTTCCTATCCTCAAATTATTGCCTGAAAGTGATACATTTGTATAATTGTTTGTGTTGCTTGTATTGGTTGTAAGGCTTCTGTTGTAATACAAGTATCTGCTGTTGCCCACATTCTGCAGCTTGTAATTGCCGTTATACAAAACAACTTTCCATTGTTGATAGGTATCATCCGGGTCATCAGCCAATGAAACTACCGAGTTGCTGCTGTTTGAGCTGAGAGCATAGCCGTTAGAAACAAATCTGTAGGTTTTTCCTTCTTCAAGGGTTGATGTTTCTGTCCATTGAGTAATTTCCTGTCCGGGAATAAGCTCAATTTCTGAATATGTCGCAGTATAGCCATAGAATTTATCTTCAACAATAGTATATTCTACAGCTGTGTCGCTGTCCTCGTAGCTGTAAAGCAAGCCGTCAAAGGTGCCTGCCCAACCGTTGTTTCTGTTAAGGGTAAGCGTTCTGCCCGTGTCCTTACCGTCGGCATAAAGATTAACTGTTATGCTGTCATTGATGTGTGCTGTTTCTCCGTCTGCCCATGTTTTTGTAACAGAAAGAGATGTCTGCTTATCCTCGGGAATGGGTGTATTGGTAATAACCCTGAGTGTGCCGCTTAATTCGCTGTCTGACTGCTTATAAAGCTCAAATTCAATGCCGCTTTCGTTGTTTACTGATGCATCTGATGCAAAATAATAATAAACATTGCCGGTCTGAGCAAACAGCATGGAATTATAGAAATAAACAACCTTATTACCGTCTGCACTCGGCACAAATGAAGATGTACCGCTGAGAACTATTCTGTGTCCGCTGCCGTTCTCAAGGTGAAAACCCATACCGTCTGCTGTTGCCGTCCATTGAGCTGAAGAATTGCTTTGGGCATTTGTCTGACTTATCCAGGTAAAGCTGTTGTCACTTACGGAGAGAGCAGTAGAGTCTGATTTATTAACAAGAATAAACGTGTCGCCGTCACGCAGAGTATCGGTTTTTATCCATTCTCCGTCATCATTAAAGGTCTGTTCTTCACTCAAGCTGCTTAAAAAGCCCGCAACCTGTACTTCCTGTACGCTGTATACAATTTTTGAGTTATCATCATTTTTTTCGGGCAAATCTGTCCATGTATAAGTCCATTCGTTGTTTGCATTAAGAGTTGCGAGTTTACCCGTAACAACTCCGTCAGCTACGAGGTAGACCTGTACACTGTCGGGGATATTTTCAGCATCGTCAGCCCAGTTTTTTGAAACTCTTACATTGATTGAGCCTGTTGCATCGGTTGTTTCCTTTTGGTTGGTAAGTGTGATAGCGAGTGTTCGTGTTGCCTCGTCAGTTTCACTTTTCTGAATTTCAAATCCGGGTGTATGCTTGTCATCTTCACCTCTTAAAGTGTCCGTTGTGCATACCATGCCGCCGATATTATTCATAACAATACGCACAATATCATCAGTTGCCGGATAACCGTCGGGAGAGGCAGTTTCCTTTATGTAATAAGTCTTGCCGGGAGAAATGCCCCACATATAGGCTTTTCCGTCTTTAACGGTAAAGGTATTTGTGCTTTCTTTATTACTCTGATATTCAGCTTCAGAATTCCACAGCTCGGCTTCTTCAGAGCATGCCTCATCCGTGAACACAGCGAACTGAGCACCGTTAAGATTTTCACCCGAAAGGGCATCTTGCTTGGCTATTTCGATAGCATAGCGGGGAGCAATATTGAAATAAATCGCACAGTTAGACTGTGAACCGCCTCGCTCCATATAGTAAATGGTAAGTGTGTGGTCACCTTCCGAAAGATGAATTTCAGTTTCGGTATCGGTTGCAACAAGGTCGTTATTTTCGGCGTAATCGGTAGTGATAATGCCTGTGGAGAAATCTATTTTACCGGTCATAATGCCGTGCAGACCGCCTATATCCATAACAAGCTCGCCGTCAATAAATACCCAGAGGTCATCATCGCCGCTGAACTGGAAGTTCATGTGTTCGCCGTGGGTTGAAATGTTGCCGTAGTTGCCGTATTCGTCAACACTGCCTGTATTATTTGGCAGATAAAACTGAATTTCGGATTTCATACCAAACCAATAGTTTGTGCCCGCATTTTCTGCGGCACTTCCTTGATTAGTTGCCTTTGCATCATACTGGTAGTTACCGGAATTACCGTATTTATCCTGATAATCAACTATTGTTTTATTGTTGCTGTTGTTTACATATGGTGAATTGAATGGTAAGAAGTCCGAATATGCACCATCTGCTGTAGGATTGCCGCTTGAATCAAAGCTGTCCTTTAAAGAGTCGGAAGTTCTTTCAAGGTAATCGTAAATGTAAAAACGCTTGTCCGTCTGATTGTATGATGCAGCGTTGAGCGTGGCATCGTAATAGTAATAGCCGTTATGCTCGCCGTCATAGTTGGAGCTTCCGATCTCCATGAACTGATAAAGATAGTTTGCCTGCCCTACATAGGTTTTGCCGATAATTTCGGTATCGGGATTGAACAGAATATCAATAATATCCTTTCCGCCGGACATATTGTAAACATAATCTGTAATTTGTGAGGTAATTTCGGTACCCTGATTATCGTTAAGCCGTGCTCGGTTTCCTGCGTAGGAGATATTTTTATTGGCTGTATCCCAATCTCGGAAAATAAAGCCTAAAGACTGTGCCTTGTTATAGCCGACAGTTGCGTTCTGCACAACTGACCATGTTTCATCATGCGATGATGCACTTACAGAGCCTGAATGAGAAACAGCCTGCATATTGAAAATCGCACTGTAATCGAACATCTGGGTTGTGATAAAAGAATTTGTGTCAAGACTCGGCACAACATGCTCGTTGTTCTGACCTACATCATAGGTTGCTGCAACCCAGTCTGCATAGAATACAGTATTTTTTGTAATTTCAACCGTAGCACCGGGCTCATAGTAGATGTTGTTTTTTATATCATACCAACCGTTTAATTTATAGTCGTATTTGCTGGGTGATTGCCATGTTGTTGGCAGAGTTATGTACGGATTTGTGGCATCAACAGCTTGATAGGTGTTATCCGCTTCGTAAAGGCTCATTATTGAACCGCAGGTACCGTCAAACCACACATGATAAACATCCTGCGGAACGGTTACCTGTGCCAGATAAAATTGTGCGGCACTTGATGTCGTTGTGGTAGTTTGGAAAACAACAGAATTTCCCGATGTAACAATGCAGGAATAGTTAGAGTTACTTTTTACACGGAAAGTTGTACTGCCCGATGAAGTATCACTTTCAAGAGATGATGACCAACCGCCCGCTGTTGTAACGCCGTAATCGGTACTGCTGTTATAGTATGAGTGCATATAGCGGGATGTCCCCACATTCTGAATAACATAGGTCGTACCGCTTTGAAGAGAGAAGGTCCAGAACAGATTGTTGCCCATTGAGCTTGATGTTACACTTGAGTTGTTGTTAACTGTTATGCTTACTGCGTTGCCGTTGCCGTCAATGGCATAATAAGCCCCATTGTAATAAGTGTAAACTATGTAATATGTTTCACCGGAGCCGTCAAGTGCAGAAAAATCAACTGTTTCTGCAGTAGGGTCGGTTGAAGCTAATAGCTCTATATCGTATTCATCAGCCATAAGATTGATGCTGTAATCGGTGTTTTCCTCCGAGGGGACAATATAACACGAATCATCATGTTCATGCTCATCAAAAGTACATACAAACACACGCTCGGTTTTGTAACATTCATCAGTTTGTATATGACCCGATGCGTCCGTAGTATCTTCAGAAATCAGCTCTGATGCATATTCAATATCAATGGCGTTTTCCGTTATACCGTAAGAACAAATTAATGTCTGCTTCGTTACATAGCAGTTTTCGGCGTGAATGTGCTCTTGATAACCGCAATAAGTCTCACCTGCGGTCAATGCCGGGAGAATAAGCATATATGTTGTGCAAAATACAACAATGATAGCAAGAAAAATAAAAACTTGTTGCCAGTGTCTTTTTTCAGCATACTGTTTTTTTAGTTCTGCCGCTTTTTGCTGTAAATTCAACATTTGCCACCCTCCTTGTTAATATTATCCACAATATATAATATCACAATAAAATACATGATTCAACATTCTTTTGATAAATAATTGAAGGTGTAACTTAATTTATAATTAAACGTGCATTATGTGTTGATAATTTGCTGAATTATGTTTCACTGCACAAGCAAAATAATTATGCATTGTGAATTATTTTGTTACAGAAAAATAAAATAAACCTCTTTACAAAGTAATTTGATTATGGTAAAATATCTGTAATTTGCGGATATGGTGGAATTGGCAGCATAGAGTCCGACTGCCGCCGGTGGCGGGAGGAAGGAGGACGACTATGGCGCAGCGGTCAAAATTCAGCGAAGCGAACAGCAAGCAATGAATTTTGGGCACCGCAAGAGTCACACGCACTCATTTTCGGGGAAATGAGATTAAATTGATATGCGGATATGGTGGAATTGGCAGCATAGAGTCCGACTGCCGCCGGTGGCGGGAGG
>CAYVTA010000077.1:10023-10156 GCA_964454355.1 uncultured Eubacteriales bacterium
AAGCGAACAGCAAGCAATGAATTTTGGGCACCGCAAGAGTCACACGCACTCATTTCCGGGGGAAATGAGATTAAATTGATATGCGGATATGGTGGAATTGGCAGACACGCAAGATTTAGGATCTTGTGCAGTG
>CAYVTA010000078.1:0-10086 GCA_964454355.1 uncultured Eubacteriales bacterium
TGCAAGAATACCCATATAGCCGCCCAAACAAGGACCGCAAGTGGGAGTTGAAACAGCACAGCCGGCATCGATGAAAATATCCATGTAACCGAGCTTTATGCACTCTTTATAAACAGACTGTGTTGCAGGAATAACAATACATCTGATATCCTTTGCAACCTTTTTACCCTTAAGAATTTCTGCAGCAGCTTTCATATCGGAAATTCTGCCGTTTGTGCACGAGCCGATAACTACCTGATCGGGAACTATATCTGTAAGCTCTGATGCCGGCTTTGTATTCTCAGGAAGATGAGGACAAGCAACAGTTGAAACGATTTCGCTGAGATTGATTACATATTCCTCATCATAAACAGCATCTTCGTCAGCCTTATAAACATTGAATTCACGGTTAACTCTGCCGTTAACATATTCAAGAGTCTTTTCATCAACCTCAAAAATTCCGTTCTTTGCACCGGCTTCAATCGCCATATTAGCCATAGCGAGACGGTCATCCATAGAAAGTGAATGAAGCCCATCGCCTGTAAATTCCATTGAACGGTAAAGAGCACCGTCAACACCGATCATACCGATGATGTGCAGTATAACGTCCTTACCTGAAACACCCTTTCTCAATGAACCGGTAAGAGTAAATTTGATAGCAGAAGGAACCTTAAACCAAGCCTTGCCTGTTGCCATACCTGCCGCCATATCAGTACTGCCTATACCGGTTGAAAATGCACCCAATGCACCGTATGTACAGGTATGAGAGTCAGCACCGATAATGCATTCACCGGGAGCAGCAAGACCCTTTTCAGGGATCAATGCGTGTTCGATCCCCATATCACCTACATCATAATAATTTGTGATATTGAATGATTTTGCAAAGGTACGGCATTGCTTTGTCTGCTGAGCAGCTTTAATATCCTTATTAGGAACAAAGTGATCCATTACCATTGCAATTTTCGTATTGTCAAAAACTTTATCAAATCCGTTTTTGCTAAATTCATTGATTGCTACGGGTGAAGTTATATCATTACCCAATACAAGATCCAGTTTAGCCATAATAAGCTGTCCTGCTTCTACAGATTCAAGACCTGCATGTGCAGCAAGAATCTTTTGAGTCATTGTCATTCCCATAATACTCTCTCCTTATTTCTTCTTTTCGTAACGGTTAATTGCTGAGAAAAGTGCATAAATTGATGAAACGATAATATCGTCATCAACACCGACACCCCAGCTTACTGTTCCGTCTTCCATTGTAACACTGACATAGGAAACAGCCTTTGACGCAGAACCTACATTAAGAGCGTGTTCCGTATATTCAAGATGGTCAAATTTGATTCCGCACTTATGAAGTGCATTTGCAACAGCATCAAGACGTCCGTTACCGCTTGCACTTACATCATCATTAACACCATTGTGATTAACCGTAAGATAAACTACCGTGTCGGGCTTACGTACAAAATGACAGTCAATATATTTAACAGGACCATCAATAATATTGACATAATTTTCTTTAAAGACTGAGAAAACCTCGTTTGGCTGAAGCTCTTTATGTCCTTTATCTGAAACATCTTTTACGCAGTAACCTACATCTTCACGCATCTTAACAGGAAGCTGATAACCGAACTGTTTGTCAAGAAGATAACCGATTCCGCCCTTACCCGACTGAGAATTAATACGGATAACATCTGTCTTGTACTCTCTGCCAACATCCTTGGGGTCAATGGGAAGATAAGGAACAGTCCAATGCTCGCAGTTGTTATCTTCTCTGTATTTCATGCCCTTTGCAATAGCATCCTGGTGAGATCCTGAAAATGCTGCAAAAACAAGATTTCCTGAATAAGGTGAACGCTCATAAACGGACATTCTTGTAACCTTCTCATAAACATCAACAATTTCGGGCATATTTGAAAAGTCAAGCTCCGGGTCAACACCCTGAGAAAACATATTCATGCCAAGTGTAACTATATCGGCATTACCTGTTCTTTCACCATTACCGAAAAGCGTACCCTCTATTCTGTCCGCACCTGCAAGAAGTCCAAGCTCACAATCAGCAACAGCACAACCTCTGTCATTATGAGGATGAAGAGAAATTTCAACATTCTCTCTGTATTTAAGATTGTTGCTCATATACTCTATCTGATTTGCATAAACATGCGGCATTGAATGCTCAACTGTTACGGGAAGATTGATAACAACCTTTCTGTCTGCAGTAGGCTGCCAGATATCAAGAACCGCATTACAAACTTCAAGTGCATATTCGGGCTCTGTACCTGTGAAGGATTCGGGAGAATACTCATAGCGATATTTCACTCCGTATTCCTTTGCAAGTGAATCAAAGAGCTTTGCACCTTCAATTGCAATTTGCTTGATCTGTTCCTTGCTCTTTCTGAAAACCTGTTCACGCTGTGCAACAGAAGTGGAATTATAAAGATGCACGATAACATGATTTTCATTCTTTATGCCGTTAAGACTTTCAAAAGTTTTCTTTATAATATGCTCTCTCGACTGAGTAAGCACCTGTATTGTTACATCATCAGGAATAAGATCATTTTCAATAAGTGTACGAAGGAACTGATATTCAGTCTCACTCGCTGCGGGGAAGCCGACTTCTATCTGTTTAAAACCAATTTTAACAAGAAGCTTGAAGAACTCAACCTTTTCTTCAAGACTCATGGGAATGATAAGAGATTGGTTGCCGTCACGAAGATCAACGGAGCACCAAATCGGAGCCTTTTCAATATAAGTCTTTTTCATCCATTCTCCCTTAACCTCGGGAGGCATAAAAAACTGTCTGGTATACTTTTCTGTGCCTTTCATAAAGTTCACCTCTTTTGGAAATTATACAGATCGCACTAAAACAAAAATGTCCCGTCTCACAAAGAGACGGAACAATAAAGTCCGTGGTACCACTCTAATTGGTGAAAAAATCACCCACTCTTCTCATATCGGGCATAAAGCCGAATATGATACTTCTTTAACGATGAAGCTCCGTTCTTCCTACACGACCGTCACAAGACGGTGTTCAGTCGACCGCTCGAAGGAGAGATACGATCACTCACGGTTACAGCCTCGCACCAAACGGCTGCTCTCTGAAATTCCGTTTACGAATGACCCTTTAGCCTTGTCATTGCGTTTATCTGTATTGTGGTTATTATACAATTGATAGGTGCAAATGTCAAGAGAATTTCCAAAAAATCTTCACCAAAATGAAGCAGAATTTATGTATGTATTGCACTAAAATTCAATTCAGAACAATAGGCAGCTTCATTCGTTACTAATCAATCGTATTATTTCTCTTGCAAGCTCCTCTTTTATAATCTGATGTCCCGGGGCTGTGGGATGAACCCCGTCCACGCTCCAATATTCTGCATTGTCTTCTTTTACAAAATCATCAAATACATCCTGAAGCGGAACAAAGCTTAAAGAGTATTTCTCGGCAACACGTTTTGCCGCCTCGGCACGTTTTTTTACTTCAGCACAGAACTGTTCCCACATTTCTTTAGTGGCAGTACCATTTAAAACAAAAGGTTCAAGAATGATGATTTTTATATCGGGCAGTGCATTTTTTATCTCTTCGATAAGCATTCCGAATATTTTTTCGTATTTTTCTTCATCAACACCGCATTGCATAGTCAGTTCATGGGCAACATCGTTAACACCAACAAGAATCGACATATAATCGGGCTTCAAATTGATAATATCTTCCTTGATACGAGAATAAACATCGGTAATGCGATCACCGCTGACTCCACGGTTCAAAAAACAGAATTCGCCTTTTCTGTTCTTCAAGAAGTCGGCGGCAACAAGTAACGGATAACCTGTACCCAATCCGAAATTTACTCTGTCATCATCTTCTCTGTTTGCATCAGTTATTGAGTCCCCTTGAAATAAAAATCTCTTCATTCGGGCACCTCCGGAAAATATTTTCTTTATTTTAGCATTACAGGTCGGGAATTTCAAGACTTAATGAGGAGTGTTTATCTTGCACTTATCAACAAAATCATTTATAATATATGCGGTGATTGAAGTGAACAATAAAATTTATCTTTTAAACAAAGCCTATGAAATGTTTGACCGCATTACTCCGCTACCCTATGACTGCGGGCGACTTTGCGGCGGAAGATGTTGTAAGGGTGACGGCAAAACAGGGATGTGGCTGTTTCCCGGTGAAGAAGAAATATTAAAAGAAATTGATAATTTCAAAATCCTTGATTGCGATGGCAATTTCGGACAGAAAATGGTTGTCTGCAACGGCACTTGTGACAGAAAAACAAGACCTCTCGCCTGCCGTATCTACCCTTATTTTCCTATGATAAATAATGATTTTTTTGATGTCAGAGCAGATATAAGAGGAATCGGAAGCTGTCCTTTGCTTTACAATAATGTTAAAGTTAATTACGCATTTATCAGACAAATCAGAATCATGGCACGGCTGCTTGCAAGAGATGAGCAGCTAAAAGATTATATTATCGGTATTAACGCTATGCTCGATGAAATTGAAGAATTTGCAACGAGGACAACGCTATGATGGACGGATATATTGATTTACATACGCATTCAACTTGCTCGGACGGAACGTTCACTCCTGCTGAAGTTGTAAAAGAAGCTGCCAAGACAGGACTTCGTGCAATTGCACTGACAGATCACGATACAGTTGATGGTTTAGAGGAAGCGATTGAAGCCGGCAAAATATACAATCTTGAAGTTATAACCGGAATTGAGTTCTCTGTAGTTTCTGACACTGAAATGCATTTATTAGGGCTGAATTTTAACCTTGACTGTCCTGAAATTCGAAATATTCTGGATGAAATGATAATACAGCGTGAAAAACGTAACTGTAAAGTGGTTGAGCTGCTCAAAAATATCGGTATTAACATCACCGTTGATGATATTCTTGCAGAGGCTACATCAAAAGTTACCGGAAGAAGTCAAATAGCAAAAGCAATGATAAAAAAGGGGTATGTTTCAACCATAAAAGAAGCATTTGACAAATATCTGTCATACGGCAGACCTGCCTTTGTGGAAAGAACCACATTGTCACCTGAAAAGGCTATTGAAATTATAAAAAACAGCGGCGGCAAATCCTCACTTGCCCATCTTAATCAAATCGGTAAAAGTGATGATGAGCTATACAAAATACTCACACATCTGAAATCAGCAGGTCTTGATGCGGTTGAGGGATATTACACCGAATACACACATGATATGAGTCTTCGTTACCAAAGAATTGCAGAAGATGTCGGACTTAAGCTCACAGGCGGTTCGGATTTTCACGGCAAAAACAAGGACGGATATAATATCGGAACCGGAAAAGGTGACCTTAGAATTCCTTATGAGCTCTTGGATAAACTAAAATAAATTAGTACTTTGACATATTATTGCCGATACTAATTGACTAAATAATTGTTTGTATCTATTGATTTTATATATAGCTTTTGTTATAATATAAACTGATGTCAATGAAAAAAGGAGATATGAAAAATGTACGATATAGCAATCGTCGGTGCCGGTGTTACCGGAACAATGACAGCTCGTGCGCTTTCCAAATACAATCTTAAAATTGCACTTTTGGAAAAGTGTAATGATGTTGCCATGGGTGCTACAAAAGCTAACAGCGGCATAGTACACGCAGGATTTGATGCTGCAGAAGGTTCTCTTATGGCAAAAATGAATGTAAAGGGCTGTGCTATGATGCCCGAAACCTGCAAAAAGCTGAATGTTCCTTATAAAAATAATGGATCTCTTGTTGTTGCTTTTTCCGAAGAAGAAGATGAACATCTCAAGGTACTTCTTGCAAGAGGTAAGGCTAACGGTGTACCCGAACTTTCAATTCTTTCAAAGGAAGAGCTTCTTGAAAAAGAGCCAAACCTCAGTCCCGAATCCACTTCTGCTCTCTATGCTCCCACCGCAGGTATTGTCTGTCCTTATGAGCTTACTATTGCTGCAGCAGAATGCGCAGTAAGCAACGGTGTTGAATTTATCAGGAATTGTGAAGTCAAGGCTGTTAATACAGATAACGAAAAAATAACACTTAAAACAACTCAAGGTTCAATTGAAGCAAAATATGTTATTAATGCAGCAGGCGTATTTTCCGATGATCTTGCCCGCATGGCAGGCGATGATTCAATCAGCATTAATGCAAGAAGAGGTGAATATTTCCTCCTTGACAGAGCTGTTGGCAACACAGTAAGCTGTACAATTTTCCAGTGTCCGAGCAAGATGGGCAAAGGTATTCTTGTCTCCCCCACCGTTGACGGTAATTTGCTTGTAGGTCCTACTGCAGAAGATATTGAGGATAAGTCCAATGTTGCAACCACAAATTCAGGACTTAACGATGTAAGAAAATATGCTGTAAAAAGTGTTCCATCCGTTAACACAAGAAATGCCATTACTTCTTTCACAGGGCTTCGTGCTCATGCCGAAGCACACGAGTTCATTATCGGTATAAGCGAATACAATTCAAGACTTATAAACGCAGCGGGCATAGAATCTCCAGGTCTTTCCTCTGCACCTGCAATTGCTGAATACATTGAAGATATCGTAAAAGGTGTATTCCCCGATGCGATTGTAAAGGCTGATTATGATGACACAAGAGAGGCTCCCGTCAGATTCAGACATATGACTGATGAAGAGAGAGCTGAGTTAATAAAGCAAAACAGTGCTTATGGCAGAATTATCTGCCGCTGTGAGACCATTACGGAAGCCGAAATTATCGATGCTATAAAAGCTCCTGCCGGAGCAAGAGATGTTGATGGTGTAAAGAGAAGGACAAGAGCCGGAATGGGCAGATGTCAGGGCGGGTTCTGCGGTTCAAAGGTTGTTGAGATTATTGCCCGAGAGCTTGGCTGTGATATTAACGAAATTACAAAATTCGGTGGAAACTCCAACATTCTGTTCGATAAAACTAAATGAGGTGAAGAATAATGATTAACTATGATCTTGTAGTAGTAGGCGGCGGCCCTGCAGGCATGGCGGCTGCTCTTAAAGCTAAAGAATGCGGTGTAGAAAAAATCGTTATTCTTGAGCGTGCGGAAACCCTCGGCGGCATCCTTGAGCAGTGTATTCACACAGGCTTCGGTCTGCATTACTTTGGTGAAGAGCTTTCAGGTCCCGAATATGCCGCAAGATTCATTGATCTTGTTAAAGAAACTGACATTGACGTAAAAATCAATACAATGGTTCTTTCGGTAAGCGACGATAAAGTTGTAACCGCAGTTAACACAATTGACGGACTCCTTCAAATCCGAGCAAAGGCAGTTATTTTGGCTATGGGTTGCCGTGAAAGACCCAGAGGTGCATTGCAGATCGCAGGTACAAGAGCTTCCGGTATCATGACTGCCGGTACAGCTCAGAAATATGTTAACATAGATGGCTATATGCCCGGCAAAAAAGTAGTTATATTAGGTTCAGGCGATATTGGTCTTATCATGGCAAGACGAATGACACTTGAAGGTGCACAGGTTAAAGTAGTTTGTGAGCTGATGCCTTTCTCAGGCGGTCTTACAAGAAACATAGTTCAGTGTCTTGATGATTTTTCTATCCCGCTTCGTCTTTCAACCACAGTTATTGAAACTCATGGCAAAGAAAGACTTGAGGGTGTTACAATTGCTAAAGTTGACGACAAGCTCCAGCCCATTCCCGGAACAGAGGAATATATTGAGTGTGATACTCTTATGCTGTCTGTTGGTCTGATTCCCGAAAACGAGCTTACAAAGCAAGCAGGTATTGAAATTGACCGCATAACAAACGGTGCTGTTGTAAATGAAATGAGAGAAACTGAAATTGAAGGCATTTTTGCCTGCGGTAATGTTCTTCAGGTACACGACCTTGTTGACTACGTTACACTTGAATCACAGATTGCAGGTGAAGGTGCTGCAAAGTACATTCTCGGCAATGACAATACTGAAAAAGTTTATATCAATACAACTCCGGAAAATGGCGTAAGGTATATTGTTCCTCAGAAGGTCAATATTAAATCTGAAGAGGACATTAAGCTTTATTTCCGTGTAGGTGCTATTTACAAGAACAAAAAGCTTACCGTTGAGGTTGACGGAAATGTTATTTCATCTAAGAAAAAGGTGAAGCTTGCCCCCGGTGAAATGGAGAATGTTGTTATCCCCGCTTCCGTTCTTGCTACTCTTAACGAGAACAGCACTATTAAAGTCAGAGTGGAGGATTGAGCACAATGAAAAAAGATATGACCTGCGTAGCCTGTCCTTTGGGCTGTCAAATATCCGTTGAGATAGACAATGGTGAGGTTGTTTCAGTTACCGGCAACACCTGTAAAAGAGGTGATGCTTATGCAAGGACAGAAGTCACAAATCCCGTTCGTTCCATACATTCAACTGTAAAGATAAACGGCGGTGAACATCCTGTTGTTCCATGCAAAACAAGCGGACCTATTCCAAAGGATGCAATTTTCAATGTCATGCAAGAAATCAACAAGGTTACTGTTGATGCTCCTGTAAAAATAGGTCAAGTATTTATTGAAAATGTTTGCGGAACAGGTGTAAATATCGTTGCAACAAACAACGATTACGGAAAATAAAAGACTTTAAGCCGCTGTTTTTTTGCGCAGCGGCTTTTTGCTATGGGAGAAAGAAAATGAAATCATATGAGATTGCTGCTGATATAAAGCCTGATGATAGACAAATTAACTGGCAAAACGCTGAGTTTTATGCAATTGTTTACTATGGCATGAACACTTTCACCGGAAGGGAAATCGGTGACGGTTTTGCAGTTCCCGAAATGTTTTATCCTGAAAATATTGACACTGATGAGTGGGCACAGGCTGTAAAGGATTGCAATATGTCCGGAATGCTCATAACGGCAAAGCACTATGACGGATTCTGCAATTGGCAAACAAACACAACCGATTACTGCGTAAAAAATTCAAACTGGCTTGACGGCAAAGGTGACTTAATTAAAAATGTGGAAGAGGCCGCAAGAAAACATGGACTAAAATTCGGCATATACTATCCCATTTGGGACAGACACGAAGAAAGTTTCAACACTCCGGAATTTAATACATATATCAAAGAACAAATAACAGAGCTTGTCACTAACTACGGTGAGTTGTTTGCATTTTATCTTGATGACAGATGCGACGATTTTTTAGAAATTGATATCGATTATAAGTCAATTTACAAAATAATCAGAGCGCATCAACCCGACTGTGCCATCACATTCAGAGGCCCTGACGGCAGATGGCTCGGAAACAGCAAGGGTGTTACAAGAGAATGTGAATGGAGCTGTGTTCCTGCTTGCTATGCCTATGACGAGGATGGAACAATTCCACAGTCTAAAAAGAAAAAAAAGGAAGGCGTGATGGAATCAGATATCGGTTCAAGAAAAGCGATAAAAAAAGAAACTGAATTCCGTTGGGCTCCCTGTGAAGTTATCGTTCCAATGCGCAAGGGGTGGTTCTACAAAAAAGATGAAGATTACAGTTCAAAAACCAAAGATAAGCTTTTGGACTTATATTACAGAACAGTTGGAAACAATGCAAATCTTATGTTGGGACTTGCACCTGATAAACGAGGACACTTCACCGAAGCAGAACTGCAAATCCTTAAATCAACAGGACATGACCTTAAGGTGATTTTCGGTTATAATCTGCTCAAGGATGGAAAAGCATCAGCATCCAGCGAGCTAAGCCAATTATATAAAGCCGGAAATGTATCAGAAGACAATGACTCTTTCTGGACTCCCGATTCAAAAGAAAAAAAGCCTGAAATTATCATTGAATTTGATAAACCCGAAATGTTTGACAAAATTACAATCTGCGAAAACATCAGACATGGTCAGCACGTTGAGCAATTCTTAGTTTATGTTGATGTAAACGGTAAATGGAAGAAATATGATGAAGGCAAAATCATCGGACACAAGAAAATTTGCAGCGGCAAGCCTGTTGAATCACAGAAAATCAAAATAGTGTTTAAAAAATTCAGAAAAGCTCCTGAAATCCGCTTTGTACAGGCAAACTGAATATTCAATCACATATAAAAATTCCCGAAGATTGAGTTCTTCGGGAATTTTTTGTTTAGTCTTCGAGTTTTGCTGATTTACGAAGGATTTTTCTTGCATCGGCGGCGGTGATTT
>CAYVTA010000079.1:0-10040 GCA_964454355.1 uncultured Eubacteriales bacterium
ACTAACCCTTAGGAGGGGTTTATTATATCCATTTAACTATGGAGGCAAATATATACTGAATTTTATCAAATTATTTTTATTTTGTCAACCTTAAAAGAATGATTTTACGGTCAAATCGGATGTTGGTATAAATATTTTTTTGTAACTCGGCTATTGTTGAAAATGTCTTCTTGTTTTTTAGCCCTAATTTCAGTAATAATAACATTATTCATTTTGTACATTTATATAAATAAAATAAATGCAAAAATGCTTGACATAGAGGCACATTATGTTATATAATGATAAATCGCAGGGGCATTTTCTGCCCTGTCATCAAATATTTTATTATGTTTGGCACCGTTAGGGTGTCACCTATTGAATGGGGGTATACCGTAATGAAGAGAACATATCAGCCCAAGAAAAGACACACACAGAAGGTTCACGGCTTCCGTGCAAGAATGTCAACAAGCAACGGCCGCAAGGTTCTTGCTCGCCGCAGAGCTAAGGGCAGAAAATCACTTGCTGTTTAATTGAATCGAGCAAGGTGAATGTTTTGCAGCCTATCGGGACGTTAAAAACTAACAGTGACTTCCGGCGTGCTTATATGCGTGGAAAGTCGTACACAAATCCTGCACTGGTGACTTATGTAATTAAAAACCGTGCGGGTCTTTGTCGTATTGGGATAACTACAAGCAAAAAAATCGGAAATGCCGTTCAGAGAAACAGAGCAAGACGTGTTATAAGAGAAGCTTTCAGACAGATAGAGGCACCCATCAAGGGGAATTACGATATCGTGTTTGTTGCAAGAACGAAAACCGTTTACAAAAAGAGTACGGAGATCTGTAATGTAATGCTCAGCACTCTCTCACAGGCAGGACTTATTGAAAATGAAACAACTGGTTCTTAAGCTTATACGATTTTATCGAAAAAGGATATCTCCTTTATTTGCACCAAAATGCCGATTTTATCCCACCTGTTCAACTTATGCACTTACCGCTATTGAAAGACACGGTCTTCTCAAAGGCGGATTGCTCGGAATCAGGAGAATATTAAGATGTAATATCCTGTTTCCGGGCGGATACGATCCCGTTCCCGAGCTGAAAGAAAAGTACAGAAAAGAAAATAAATAACGGATTTATCCGTTTAAAGGAATTGAAGCAATGGATTCTTTATATAATGCACTTGCAGTGCCTTTTGGTTATTTACTGCACTTCCTCTATGAATTTACAAACAACTATATGTTGTCATTGGTTTTGCTGGTTTTTTTGGTAAAGCTTATACTTTTACCTTCATCAATGAGCCAGCAGAAAAATTCGGCAAAACAGTTGAGACTTCAGCCGAAGCTTAACAGAATCAGACAGAAATATTCTAACGGCGGTCAGCAGACAAGAGAAATGCAGATGAAGGTGCAGGAGGAAACTCAGGCTCTTTATCAAAAAGAGGGTTACAGCCCCACAGCAGGCGGTTGTCTTCCCCTTCTTATTCAGTTCCCCGTTATGATCGGTCTTTATGGCGTTGTTTATGCACCGCTTTCAAAAGTTTTGCAGATTTCAGACAGTATCATCAGTCAAGCTGCGTCTGTTTTAGGTATTGTTGCCTCAGATTCTTCTACATCTTCAAGACAGCTTGAAATTTCTATCCTTAATTCTGTTTCAGAGACAAATATGCCTGAATGTCTTGCGAATTACAGCGAAGAGATACTTAAACTCAAAGATCAGTTTATGCTTTTTGGCAAAATTGACCTTACACAGACACCTACCATCAGCACACCGAGCATTTTATGGCTTATTCCGCTGATAACATTACTTATCGGTCTTGCAACAAGCTTCATCATGTATTCAAAGCAGAAGCAGACCAATCCCGAAATGGCAAGTAATCCCTCAATGGGCTGTATGACATTTATGTCACCCCTCATGACGGTTGTATTTACATTTATGTTCCCTGCCGGTGTAGGTGTTTACTGGATTCTTTCCAGCCTTTTCTCACTTATTCAGACAGTTGTTTTCAACTATGCTTACTCACCGCAGAAGGTCATTGCAAACGCAATGATAGATGAAACTGTTGAACGCCGTTCACGAGAGGCAAATATTAAAAAGTTAAAAGAGTTTTCGGACGGTAATTCCGACGACTGATTATATTAAGAAGGTGAAAAAATGATTAAAGAAGCAATCGCAACTGCAGCTACAAGAGATGAAGCTATTGCAAAAGCTAAAGCAGAATTGAATGCTCCCTACGATGCTGATGTAAAGTTTGAGATCCTCCAGGATGCCCAGAAGAAAGTTTTCGGACTTTTCGGCGGCAAGGATGCTAAAGTCAGAGCATATTATGAAGCTAAAGAAGAAGTTAAAGCTGCTAAGGTTGCTGAGCCTGCAAAGGCTCCCAAGGCTCAGGAGAAAAAGCCTGTTGCTCCTGCAAAAGAGGAGAAGAAAACCGAGAAGCCTGCAATGAGTGCAGACGATGATGCCGCAATCAAAAAGTACCTTGAGACAATTATCAAGGGAATGGGTATTGAGGATATCACAATCACTTCTTCCGAAGAAGATGAGGAAACCGTTTACGAGCTTGTAACAAGTGAGAATCACGGTGCACTTATCGGTAGACATGGCGAAACACTTGACTCTATTCAGTATCTTGTAAGACTTTTTGCAAACAAGAATACTCACGGTCATAAAAAGGTTTCTCTCAATGTTGGCGACTACAGAGAAAAGAGAGCTGAAAGCCTTAAGGAGTTTGCAGCACGTTCTGCAAGTCAGGTTCTCAAGTACGGCAGAAATGCAAAGCTTGACCCCATGAATCCTTATGAGAGAAGAATTATTCACACTGCTATTCAGTCAATTGAAGGTGTTACTTCATATTCTGTAGGCTATGATTCAGAGAGAAGAGTTATCATCACTCTTGAAGAAGGCGTACAGCCCACTCACGGTGACAGACGTAAAGGTGGTTACAACCGTGGCGGCAGAGGCGGTTACAACAAGGGTGGTAATCGTGGCGGAAACAGAGGCGGCTATAAGCCCAGCGTTCCTGCTGACAGAGCACCGAAAAGCGATGCTGCCGGTTCAAGATACGGAAAAATTGAAGTAAAGAAAACTGAGGATGCTCAGTAAAACATGATAATAATCAACAGCGTCTGATCTTCGGATATAAGGCGCTGTTTTTTTGTTTGATTCCTCAAAAAATTTTTTCCAAGAGTTTTTTTATAATTTTTTTATTTTTTCTTCTTCCAATCTTTGAAAAATCCTGTTAGAATATATGTGTAAAAGGGTGAAAATGATGAAAAAGAAAATATCATTAATAATTATCCTATGTATTACCGTATGTGCTGTTATAGGAATTTTTAATGCATCGTCAAACCATGTGGATGGGCATTATGTAGCAAAAAATCATAAATTGCCTGAATATCTGATGCTTATAAACGCCTGGAATGAAATTGACGAGGATTATGAATTTGAACCGGTAACACTCAATAACGGAGAAATTATCAATGAACTGATTTATCCCGATTTGCAAAATATGTTTAACGATGCCAGAGCTGTTGGTGTTGATCCGGAGGTAGTATCCGGTTATCGGTCAGCGGAAACACAGCAACAATGGCTTGATGAAAGAATAAATGAATATATTAGGCAGGGATATTCCGACGAGCAAGCAGAGGAAATGGCAAAAGAATGGGTCGCTATGCCGGGACACAGCGAGCATCAGACGGGACTTGCCGTTGATGTTAATGCAAGGAACGGCTCAAGTGACAAGGTGTATGAATGGTTGAAAAACAATTGCTGGAAATACGGCTTTATTTTAAGATATCCGCAGGATAAAACTGAAATTACGGGAATAAATTATGAGCCTTGGCATTTTCGCTATGTGGGTTATGAAGCCGCTCAATACATAAATGAACATAATATTACTTTTGAAGAATATCTTGAGAACGTATATTGAATGGAGGTATTTATATGGATAAAAGAAAAATATCGCCCGCATTGACGATTTTGATTGCAGTTGCCGTTATTGTTGGTATTGCGACAGGAATTATGACATATTCAGTGAATGCAGACATAGACGGGAAAATTTTTGCACCGAGCAAATATTATGAACAGGAGGTTATCGGTGCAGACAGAGCGAATAATGAGCAAATGGATGCAAGATTTTATATATCCGAAGATTTGATTATGATAAAGTACATAGATGACGGTATAAATTATTCTGTAAATTTGCAGTATCAATTGACTGAATTGAAAGATTATGATGAGAGCTTGCTTGACCTTGTTATTGAAAAACTTCCATCTTACTATAGTCAGTTGACAGTGAAAAAAGTATATACAGGCACATCTGCTTTTGATTTGACAGAAGATAAAGACACGGTAATGTTTGTTAAATTCTCAAACGGAATCATGATATATGCATGGCTCCCATGTAATGGCGAGTACTATGTACATGAGGTATGTAAGCTGAAAACGGTTAAAAGGAATGCAACTGTTGAAAATTTACCTGACGGATTAGGTATTTCCGGCACAATAAGTAACACTGACTGTGAAAACGTGAGCATAAGCATAATTGAAGCTGATTACAGCTCTGATTCACCTTATATAAAAGCACTTTGGAAAAACAACACAGGTAAAGCTCTCACTTACGGGGAAGAGTATAAGGTTTACCGTATTGACGGCGAGAAAATTCAATGTGAACCTACTATCGACAATCTTGCGTGGGATTCATTGCTTTACACATTGATGGACAGCTACACCACAAGAGAATTTAGTCTTGAATATTACGATTTATCAAAACCGGGTAAATACAGCGTTGAATTTAATTTTGAAATTGAGGATGAATCAACCGAATACACCGCAGTACTCGAATTTGAAATAGCAGACACCCCCGAAAATTATTCAATGGAGCAAAACACAGCAGAATTACCCGATGAATTTACAACAAACGCAGTTTTAGCATACAGCTTTAATGCAACTGTTCTTGAAATATATGGAAATAATATTCTTGTTGAGCCTTTTAAGGACGAAACGGAACGCAACTCCTGCGACAAAATTTATGTAAACACATCAAAATTATCTGAAGTTCCTTATTTAGAAGTCGGCGATAAAATTCAAATTTCCTACAATGGACAGATACAGGAATCATATCCCGGACAAATTTCGACAGTCTATTCCATTGATATTTTGAAATAATAATAGAGAGAAAGCTTTGGCTTTATACAGTCTTTAATGGGTGTTCATATCAAAAAATGAACACTCATTTTTATATTTAAAATCTCTTTGCTCTTTGCTCTTTGAATTTTGAAGTGTTTACAATTTGTTCATAAAAAACTGTAAAAACCGCCCTCAGATGTTACGCTTTTGTTACGCTCGGTATGATAGAATGCGTATGTAAACAAAACTCAATCCCCGAAAGGAGCTAAAACAAATGAAAAAAATCTTAAAAAAACCTTATCAATCATCCTCACAAGAGACAGATAGTAGAAAAGGATACGGTAAAAAATATGAATAAACTAAAAAAAATACTTGTTCCCGCTTTGATTGTGATATTTGTTGCAGTTTGCGGTATATGGATGTTTTCATCAGATTTGGAACATATAGAGGATACAAACGGTGCAGACAACTATTCACTTCAAACCATTACCGATGAAAATATAATCAATCTTGATATCGGTGCTTTGAATTATAGCGAATCAACAGACAACATCACAAACACCACAACTTATTCTTCAGATAAGTTTACAGGTGTTGCTGAAATTTACGGCTCAAATTATTTCGGTTCAACATTAGAATTTAGAGTAAATCATGCCCAGGTGACACAAGGAAACTTTAAAATGGTGATAGTTGTAGATGATGAGATCGTGCATGAATTTGAGCTCAATGAGCTGACTCAGACATATACACTTGAGAATGTAACGGGTTATGTTGCTTTGAGAATCGCAGGCGAAAGTGCTGAATTTATGTTTGATTATAATATTTATTAATTTCTATAGCAATATATATTTAATGATGCAACACATATGAAAAAAACTGTAAAAGGTTCATTGGCACTTTTGTTGTCTTTATTGATGATGTTTTCAATTGTGACACCTGTATTTGCCGAAGGTTCTCTTGTTCCGACCGGTGGTTCATCGAGTAGCTCTTCAACCACAAATATACTGGCGTATCAGATGAATATGAACTTCTTATCAGTTGATTTGGAAACAAATAAGTAAATCATTTTATAACAATATAAATCCCCGACATTTTTTTGTCGGGGATTTGACTGTATTTATTCTTCCGTTGCCGCTTCTTCTTCAAGGGCATGATATGCGACCTTTCCGACGAGAGTTCTTGGCAGTTCTTTTTTGAAAATTATATCCTTTGGTACTGCATAAAAATCAAGATATTCTTTGCAGTATTTGATAATTTTATCTTTTTCTTCCTGTGTTTCGGGAACATTTTCATTGAGGACGATATAGGCACGAACTCTCTGCATTTTGTAAGGATCTTTTATACCAATGGTACAGGAATAATTGATGTCCGGATGGCTGTCAAGAACTTTTTCAATCTGTGAAGGGTATATATTATATCCGCTGGAGATAATCATTCTTTTCATTCGCTGTGTGTAATACACAAAGCCATCGCTGTCCATGCTGCCAATGTCTGCAGTGAAGAGCCATGTTGTTCCGTTTTCATCAGTTCGAAGGGTGTTTTTGTTTTCTTCTTCATGCTCCAAATAGCCAAGCATGAGAGTAGGACCGGAAATTATTATTTCTCCCTCTTGACCGAGAGGCTTTTCATTAAATGTTCCCGGTTCTACGATTTTATAGACCATGTCACGAAGAGGTACGCCAATACTGCCTTCCTTTGCTTTATCGATTGGTGTTACACAACTTGCTGTTACACATTCGGTCAAGCCGTAGCCCTCACGTATCTGAATGTTTGCATTGTGTTCCTTAAGGAATTTATTAAATCGCTTTTTTAATTCCGGACTTAATGAGTCGCCGCCGCTGAATACACCGTAAAGGAAAGATAAATCAGCATTCTTAAATATAGCTACATCAAGGAGTCCTTCATACAATGTGGGAACGCCTGCAATGAAATTAGGTTTCTTTTTTACAACATCTTTTGCATAGCTTTCCTTGCTGAACTGGGGAATGAGTATGCATTTTGCACTGTTTTCCAAAACCGCATGAATGCCGATACCAAGTCCAAAGCCATGGAAAATGGGCATAACAGAAAGGAATGAAACTTTATCGTCAAGAGTACATCCCGTGATGTCTGCAACCTGAAAGCCAAGAGCGTTAAAATTGTAATCTGAAAGGCGAATACCTTTTGGTGTTCCGCTTGTTCCGCCGCTGTAGAGAATGACGGCTGTTTTATCTTTTTTATATTCAATTGGAGGAAGTTTTGACGTATCTCCGGTCTTAACAAAATCAGACCATACCAAGTCATTGTCTCTTGTGGGGAATTTCATGAAATCCTTGCCTTTTATTGCAGTGTATGCAATTTTTTTGACAAGTCCCAGCTCCTCTTGTATTCTTGCTGTGAGAATCATTACGGGGTTATCCGCTTCATTTACCGCTGCCAGAACTTTTTCATAAAAAAGATCAAGAGTAAGAATCATCTTGCTGTCGGAGTAGTTTAAATAAAATGTGATATTTTTCTGAGATGACAGCGGATGGATCATGCTTGCAATTGCACCTATTCGGTTAAGTGCGTAAAGACATATCACTGCTTGAGGAGTGTTTGGCATACAAATCGTAACAACATCATTTTTGCGTATTCCTATATCATATAAAGCCGCTGCGGCAGCATCGATTTTTTTGATAAATTGGGTGTAATCTGTTTCTTTACCCTGAAAATCATATGCGATGGATTTCGGCTTGCGTTGTGCTGCTGCAAGGACAGCACCGTACATTGTAGTTTCCGGATACGGCCTGCCTATGGCTGTATTTTTAAATTTCATTTTTATTCCTCCGAGGATTATTCCGAATCATAATAAGCTAAAAATATTAAATACTTGTAAAGTTTTTATTTTTATTGAGTAAAGTTATTTTATCTTGTTTCGGTATAATTATTCCGATGAATAATTATATGGTATGTCGGAGAAACTAAATGCGGGTGAGAAACATGGATGATAAAAATATAAAAAATAATTTTAGGTCTTCATCAACACCGAGTCTTGATATCGATGAAGAACGACCGGAGGATTGTTATGAAACTGTAAATCGCTTCGGTAGGTGCAATGTTCAGGCTACGAATAATACAAATAATGATTATCCCGCTATTGCCCAAGGGCTTGCTGAAAGTACAAAGGAATCCGTACAGCAGGAGAGTAAGCGTTGGAGAGCACAGAACGGAAAAGAGTCCGGGGGGAAATATAAACATTAGAAGACCATTAAAGATAACTGTTGTTGACGTTGTTTATCATGAATTTCATCTAAAAAATAGTGCCGCTGACTTATGTCAACGGCGAATTTTTTGCTTAAGCTTCAATTGTTTCTTCAATCGGAAGCTTGTTTTTCTTTTTAACAAGAGTTGTAATTGAATCTGCAACTATCAGTATGAAAAGGAACATAACTGCGAAGGGTGCTATGATTTCATTTGCATTATGAAGATCAAATATACTCAGACATTCAATTACAGCAAGGAAGTTTTCTCTGTCAAAGTAGAACCATTCAGGAATGGGAACAACAAGCAGCGATATTATTGCAAAATAAATCCAGTCCACAGTCTTGTGTTTTTTTTCTGCAAGAAGGAGAATGAGAGGAATGAACAAAAGTATTGTGCATAAGGTTGAATCCTGCGGTGAAATGTTTATAATGCAGTATACTGCCGCAGCGGACTTCTGCCATACCGAAGGAAGTATGAAGATGCAGGCGATTGCAACGATATAGAAAATTGCACATATAATGTACATCGGTACATCATTCTGTATATCCGCAAATCTGAAAAAGCTTGAAACTGCAATATTGTCAACAGTGACTTCATCGATAACAACAAACATATTTTTAAGATATATTCCAAGACTTTCAAAGCCGGTAAAGAAAGCAGGGGCAATAAACAGAACAATTGAATAAATAACGGTTCTTATTGTTCGTGCGATGGCTTCTTTTTCCTTTGCAACAAGTATTATTACGAAAAGCAGTGTAACGGGCTTTATTGCTGCCGAAAGTGCAAGGGCAATAAGAGATAATTCACGCATATAGTTTTTCTCGTGTTCTTTGAATACAATGAAGAACATGAGGAGTGTAAGACACATACCAACAATGTTGCCCATTTTTATGCAATACATGGCAGGGTAGGAAAAAATCAGCAAAAATGCAATAATCTCGGCTCTGAATCTGATTTTATCGTTGCGTCTGAGAACATTTCTGTTAAGTCTGTATATCAGTGCTATAAGGAACAACAAAATTATAAGGTAGCAGTAAACGAATGACTGATGTTTTGTCATCGCAATAATATCGACTAATGATTTTGATTCAATATATTTGTTTGGCATAAACTGTGCAATTATATAGAATATCAACATCGACATAGGAGTGAGTTTTGCGGCACTGTCCGTAAAATCCATTCTTCCCGAGTCACGCAGTGCATCGAGGTAATCATAAAAATGATATGTTTGACCTGTACTTGTAACATTGCTGCGAAGCAAATGTGCCCATGTGACACCGTCTGAAATTAATGTCATAACAAAGCATCCGATACCGCAGACTGCGAATATTACTATGAATGCGTTTATCATTTGAGTGCCGGAAGTATAATTAAGTTTTTTTGCAATAGGTTTTGCAAAAATGATAAGAGCAAGCAGCACGACTAAGCTCACAACTGCAACAACAACGGCTGTCGGACAATTGAAAAAATAATCAAAAAAATTGCTCCATGATTTACACACTGAGGCATCAACTTCTGCCGCATAGACAGTAACTGATGTCAGTGACAGTGTACAAAGTAAAGATGCGAGAAATAAAATCTTCTTTTTCATACGGCGTCTCCTCGGAAAAGTTTAGTTTTAACATTTACATTTAGAATCTATCCTTTAATTTACCATAAAATTTTGTTAAAATCAATAGAAAAAATAAAAATACGCTCGCTTACAAT
>CAYVTA010000080.1:0-10023 GCA_964454355.1 uncultured Eubacteriales bacterium
TTTCTGAGCAACAACAAACAAGGCAGGGAGGATTAATTATGACTACAAATAATCACGAAGTAATTTTTGCGATAGTAAATGCAGGCTATTCTGAAGATGCCATGGACGTAGCCCGTGCAAACGGAGCTTCCGGCGGTACTGTTCTCAGCGGACGCGGTGTATCCAACGAAAAAGATGCTGCATTTTTCGGCATTACCATTCATGCGGAAAAAGAGATACTTATGCTGGTGGTTGAGAAAGATATACGAGATCAGGTGCTTCATGCTCTCTATAAACAGATGGGCATGCAGCAGAAGGCACAGGGTATCATTTTTTCTTTACCTGTGTCCGATGTGGCAGGACTCACAAAGGCTATAGAAAATAAGGAAGAATAAGAATACCCGGTTCGTTTTATCATTCATATCAAAAATTATCGTTCTTGGGAACGGGGATTTTGTTCTATGTATTTAATTACGAAAAATGCATTTTTCTCTTGCAGATTTATACAAATAATAGTATAATGTCTAAGATTTAATTATTAAGGATGTGTTTTTTTGATTCCTGCAATTATTCTCTTTGCCCTGACATATGTACTTATGCTGATATTCAGCAAGTACAGACCGTACATAGCTCTTATTTCCGGCATTATATTCGTTATAAGCGGAATTCTTCCGGTGAGTAACATTCCGGAATCTATCGACTTTAATGTTATTCTGATGATAGCCGGCACTATGGGGCTTGTTTCCCTTTTTACTGAAAGTAAAATGCCAGCTTTACTTGCAGATTTGCTTATGGAAAAAGTTCCGAATGTCAAATGGGCTGCTGTTGCATTGGCTCTCTTTGCGGGAATAATATCCGCATTTGTTGATAATGTGGCTACTGTATTAATGGTTGCTCCCATTGCACTTGAAATCTGCAAAAAATTAAAGGTTAATCCTGTTCCGTTTATTATTTCAATTGCAGTTTCATCGAATCTTCAGGGGGCGGCAACACTTGTAGGTGACACCACCGCTATTATGCTCGGCAGTGAGCTTAATATGAGTTTCCTTGATTTCTTTGTTTATAATAAAAAACCCGGAATATTCTTTGCAGTAGAACTTGGTGCCGTACTTTCTGCTGTTATACTTCTCGTTATTTTCAGAAAAGAAAAAGCGACTATTGAAAAAGCTGAAAACCGCACGGTTGTTACCGACTATTTTCCCACTGTGCTTTTACTGTTAATGCTTGTGTTGCTTATCTCGATTTCCTTTATTCCGAACAAACCCGACATATCAAACGGTCTTATCTGTTGCGTACTTCTTGTTATCGGTCTTATTTACAATTTCATCCGAAACAAAAATATTTCAGCAATAACTGCACCGCTTAAAGATATTGACTTTGAAACAATTGGCATATTGATTGGGCTGTTCCTGATGATAGGCGGACTTGAAGCATCAGGTGTTATCAATAAAGCGGGAGAATTCCTTGCAACACTCGGCGGCAATAACTTATTCCTTCTTTACACAATTATCGTATGGGCATCGGTTATACTCTCTGCATTTATCGACAATATTCCATATGTTGCAACCATGATACCTATAATCAGCGGCATGGCTTCCACACTTGGTGCAGAGGCTCTTGTTCCTCTTTATTTCGGTCTTCTTTCAGGTGCAACACTTGGCGGAAACTGTACACCTATAGGTGCGTCGGCAAATATTACCGGCATAGGTATTCTTCGCAAAGAAGGTTATGAAGTAAAAAACAAGGATTTCTTCAAAATAGGAATTCCATTCACACTTGCAGCAATAATTCCTGCTTATATTTACGTATGGCTTATTTTCGGAGTATAATTATAAATTATGAAAAACAATACAATTCTGTCAGCAGCCCTGTAATATATGATTTGATTGACAAGTATAAAGATGAAAAAAATATCGTAATATTTAAATCACGAAAAGACTCAGAAGATTACCTGAGCTCATTATAGTGCAAATTACTTAATAAGTTTGATTTACAGCTTGATATTTTTATGAGATTTTGATATTATTGTAACAGTAAATATTTTAAAGCAAACAGGAGCTGTGTGATATGAATACAATTTTAAAGCCAATTTTTACAGTCATTACGGTAATTTCGGTTTTCTTATCATCCATTTTCAATCCGGCAACGATCTATCCGGAAACAGAGGGATTGGATATCTCATATCTTGAATATCCAAAAGAAGCTGTTGTGACATTGGAAGAAGCGGGACTGACTGAAGCTGAGTTCACAAACCGTGCAAACGCAGAGCTTGCAGAATATGTGCAGTCAGCAGGTTATGACGATATCGGCGGAGTTATCATATCGCCCTATTATACGGCAAAAATCGGTGATACGGATATTCCCGTTTATGCATCAATGGTTTTTATACGTGCCGATGATACCGGTACACTCCATTCCTTCTCTGAGGTATATGTAGATACTGACAGCGAGTTTTCATTCAACATTGAACTGACGGGAACTTCAGTCAATTTGAAAAATGCAATTATTCTGCCTCAATCTCTCGGTGTAGGTGCACAATGCAAAAACGGAGTTGTAACTGCATCAATCAGTGAACCCGGCATTTACACATTCCTTTTCAACGGTGCACAGCAGTATTACGGATACACTCTTTTTGTCCGTGAAAAAGTTGATGAAGATGCGGAAATTGCAGAATATATTGAGGAATACGGCGAAGATAATGTTCTGGTTGTCGAACCCGGTATTTATGAGATGCCTTACTCTAATTTTGTGGGCATAGAAAATATGGTTATTTACCTTAAACAGGGTGCATATCTGATTGCAACACATATGTATGACATTCAGAGTGCCGAAGACGAAAATCTGTATGTTGAATACAGTGCTTTGACAGAAAATTCAATCGGTCTTACAAGATATCCCTTTGTAAATTTCTATCAGTGTAAAAATATCGTGCTTACAGGTCGTGGAGCACTTGACCTGACTCGTCTTGACAGAAGAGAACGCAGAGGGCTTGTATTTACTGACTGCGAAAACATCTCCGTTTCCGATATCAAGATTTTCAACTCACCTGAGTGGTCATTCATTACCTATTGCTGTAAAAACGTAACAATTGATAATGTTGATATTTTCGGTTACAGAGGTAATGCGGACGGCTACGCAATCTGTAACACAGAAAATGCTGTCATCACAAACAGCTTTGTAAGAACTGCTGACGACGAGTTTGATGTAAAAGCACTCGGCGGCAAAATGGACAGCAAAAACATCACTTTTGAAAATTGTATCGCTTGGGGCGGTTATGCAAGATGCTTCGGCATTTGCGGTGAGGTTTACAAAAATATTTCAAATGTAACATTCCGCAACTGTGCCGTTGTCTACCGTGACGGTGTATGGGATAACGACAGAATCGGTTCGCTTGTTATTGTTGCTGAGGATTGTTACGGCAGTATTGACGGAATAGTATTTGAAAATATCGAGATTTTCCGTGATGAGGGCAGAGCAATCCTTGTGAAAATTTATGATGAAGAGGCAGAGAATTTTGAAATTACAAATGTAACCTTCAAAAACATTTCATACACATCATACTTACCGTCCAAAATTGCAGGCAACGGTAGTAACACCAATACAGTGCAGGTCAATCTTGAAAATGTAAGCGGTTACGGACACACATTCACACGCCCCGGACTGTTTTTCTTAACAGGTATCTACTGCGATGTAACATTTTCAAAATAGAAGCAGGTACAAATATGGAAAATAAAGACTCATTGGAGATTATTTTTATCCGTCACGCCGAAACACAATACGATGATATCGGTGACAGAGACCCAAGCGACGGAGATCTGACCGAAAAAGGTGAACAGCAATGCATATACCTTGGCGAAAAACTTAATCAGCTGCATATAGATGCGTACATTTCCAGCTCACTTCTGCGTGCATTCAAAACTGCAGCAGGCGTCTGCAATGCAAAGCCGGACAAACCGACTATTGAAATTTGTCCGGAAATCGTGGAATGCGGCTGCACTCCCGGTTATTTCGGTTGCAGTGAAGAATATCTGAAGCGTTATTATAAAAACGCAAAGATGTGTGACAAGCTGTACGGAACGCATGAATACGATTTTTGCTGCGAGGGCATTGAGGCGAATGACATCCGTGCAGAAAAATTTATAAACTATTTAAAAAATCGCTTTACATACGGTCAACGTGTTGCAGTTTTCAGTCATCACGGTTTCCTTGAGCATTTAATTCCCACCGCATTAGGCATAAAAACACACTGTTTCGATTTTGCACTGGATAACATATCAATTACCGTTGTGGATATCAACCGCAACGGCAGTCTCACACTCAGATGTGTAAACAAATAATCCGCACAATAAAAACGATACTGCGACAAACAGATAAAATTTCGGAGCTGTAAACACAGCTCCTTTTTTTAATGGAATAGGAAAAAATGCGTAGAATAAATAATTTTTTCACATCCGCTTATTTTAATTTTTCCTCAATTTCTTTCATAATTGCAGGGATATCTATGTTCTGGGGACAATGTTTTTTGCACATTCCGCACTCTATACAGTCCTGCGGTTTACCCTTTGTTTCAAGCTCGTCAATTCTTCTTAAAATGCCCCTGCCGCCGTCAACCTTGTAATCGTTATACACGGAAAGAACAGCGGGAATATCTATCCCTGCCGCACAATCGTCACAGCAATAACGGCAAACTGTACAGGGCACAGAAAGATTCTTTTTAAACACCATACAAGCGTGCATAAGAGTTTTCATGTCTTCCTCACTCAGAGGCTCGGCATCTGAAAATGTAGAAATATTGTCATTAAGCTGGCAAAGATTTGACATTCCGCTTAAAACAACCTTAACCTGAGGGAGACTTTTGACAAATCTGAACGCCCAGGAGGGAATGCTCCAATCGGGATGAGCTTTTTTGAGAATTTCCTCCGCTTCATCCGAAAGAGATGCAAGTCTTCCTCCTCTGACAGGCTCCATTACAATAATCGGGATGTCTTTTTTTTCAAGTGTCTCATATTCTGCCTTTGCCGTGCCGAAATTCCAATCAAACCAGTTCAATTGAAGCTGTGCAAAATCCCAAGCATGATGAGAAGCAAATTTTTCAAGAGTTTCAACGCTTGCGTGGGAAGAAAAGCCCAGATATCTGATTCTGCCTTTTTTCTGCTGTTCAAGAAAGTAATCTATGCAGCCGCAGTTAAGATATTTGTCCGCATTTTCGTCAGTCAGGCAGTGAATCAGATAAAAATCAATGTAATCGGTACGCAAATGCTCAAGCTGTTCTTCAAACATAGCTTCGTAGTCTTCTTTTGCAAAAATGCTGAACTTTGTAGCAAGGCAATAGCTTTCACGGGGATATTTTTTCATCGCTTCCCCTACAAAATCCTCAGATTCACCGCCATGATAAACATAAGCGGTGTCATAATAATTTATACCGCCTTCCATCGCAGCATCAATAATCTTCTGTGCCTCAGCTCTGTCTATAGGCGTACCATTGATATCCTTTTTAACGGGAAGTCGCATATTTCCCATACCGAGATATGAAAGCTTTATATCCTTGAATGAATTGTAAATCATATCATTTACCCTCCGATAATTGTTTGAGTCTGATTTCAACGGCCTTTTTTGCTTCAATCGGATCATCTGTATTACTTGTAACCTCTTCCATCGGACAAAAGCCCGTATTTGTGCGGTTTCTGATCATGTCTACGGAAGCATCAAAATAAAAATCAATGCCGTATTTTTTAAAAACATCAATGGCTGAGTGACTGATTACCGAAGCATAAACCTCTCTGACATTCATCAGCACATACAGCATTGCGGCGGCTTTGCCTACGACCTTATCTGCTGCACTGAAGTCGCTGAAATCTCTGTCCGAATCAAGCCATTCAAGCAAAGATGCAACTCCCCTCTTACGGGTATATATCAGCTCTTTACCGTTACACATAACACAGGTGTATCCGTTTTCTGCAAGAATTAATTTTGCCTTCTGAAGTTGATTTGTCATGCTGCCTCCGATTTTTTTATATATTGTAACATATTTTTTTGCTCGATTGCAACAATAACAGTCAAAATCAGGAAAACCTCTTGACAATAAAATAAACATTTGTTAATATATCTGTAACAGATATTTAAAAGCGTTTGAGCAGAAAGAGTAGATCGGTGAAAGCTTTTCAGAGAGCTGTCGACCGGTGCAAGACAGCAGTATTACCCGATTGAAGTTCCCTCTGCGAGCTGTGTATTGAAAATTGCAGTAGGTACATCGGGTGTGACCGTTATATCACATAAGACTTTATGCCTTACGAGGAGTCTGCTGAAAGGCAGATTCAAAAACAGAGTGGTACCACGATTCTTTCGTCCCTGTTTATCATGGGACGTTTTTTCTTTATAGGAAATTACTCTCAAAATGAGTAAAAGGTTGATATATTGTAAGGTATTTTCTTATTATGTAATTTCGGTATTATTTCTCCTCAGGGAGTTAAATAAAACAAAAAAGCGAGAAATCGCAAATCAGGAGGAAAAACCAAATGAAAAAGTATTTAGCAATCTTACTTTCAGTTGCTCTTCTTGCAACAGTATGCTTTGCATTCAGCGGATGCACAGACAATACAAATGATGCAGAAGATACAAGCAACACTGCAACAGACGAATCTGCAGCATCAACCGAAGCTGATACATATGTAATCGGCATTTGTCAGCAACAACAGCATCCTGCTCTTGATAATGCAACTCAGGGCTTTATTGACGCTGTAACAGAAGCTTTGGGTGCAGAAAACGTTACATTCCTTGAACAGGTAGCACAGGGCGATTCAACGACCTGTACAACTATCATCAACGACTTTGTTACAAAAAATGTTGACCTTATCATGGCTAATGCAACAACAGCTCTCCAGGCAGCAGCAAACGGTACTGAGACTATCCCCGTTATCGGCACATCAATTACCGAGTACGGTGCAGCTCTCGGAATCGAGGACTTTAACGGTGTTGTAGGCGGAAATGTTTCCGGTTGTTCAGACCTTGCTCCTCTCAACGAGCAGGCAGCACTCCTTACAGAGCTCTTCCCTGAAGCCAAAACCGTTGGTCTTCTTTACTGCTCTGCAGAACCTAACTCCGCTTATCAGGTTAAGGCAATGACCGAATACTTTGAAGCAGCAGGTCTTACTTGTACAGAGTACCCCTTCGCTGACTCAAATGATATTGCAGCAGTAGCATCAGCAGCAGCTGCAGCTTCAGACGTTATCTACATCCCCACAGATAACACAGCAGCATCCTGTGCTGAATCAATCAACAGTGCAGTTCTTCCCACAAACACTCCCATCGTTGGCGGTGATTCAGACGGTATCTGTGCAGGCTGCGGCGTAGCAACAATTACTGTTGACTACTATGACCTTGGTCTTGCTACAGGTGAAATGGCTGTTAAGGTTCTTAAGGGTGAAGCTGACATTACAGAAATGGAAATTCAGTACTCTTCAAATTACACAAAGGTTTACAACAAGACTCTTTGTGATGTTTACGGAATTGACACTGCAGAGCTTGAAACAGCAGGCTACGTATCTCTTGACGCTTAATTTTTGAGAATTTCTCAGGCTGACGGAAGCGGAATCCCTCACGCCTGACAAATGATATTTTTCCGTCTGACTTGTCTCATCACTTGAAATACGACAAGGCCGGCGGGAGTCGAGCTGAATGTTCAACTCCCGCCTGTTTTTTATGAAAGGGTTTGAAAGATGTTTTTAAGTTGGCTTTCATCACTCCCCGGTGCCTGTGCTCAGGGCATGATATGGGGAATTATGGCTATAGGTGTTTATATAACATACAAGGTGCTCGATATTGCAGACCTTACCGTTGACGGCTCGATTTGTACAGGCGGTGCGATTTGTGCGGTAATGGTTACAAGCGGCTACAATGTATGGCTCTCTCTCCTTGTTGCGTTTATAGCGGGTATGCTTGCAGGTCTTATGACAGGTGTTATACACACAGCGATGGGAATCCCTGCGATTCTTGCCGGTATTCTTACGCAGTTAATGCTTTGGTCTGTAAACCTTAAAATCATGGGCAAATCAAACATTGCCCTTCCTAACAGAAGCTACAATCTGCTTTTAGCTCAAATTGAAGCTAACAAGTCAATCATTTTCCTGCTTATTGCTGTTGCGATACTCGTAATTGGGCTTTACTGCTTCTTTGGCACAGAAATCGGAGCTGCCGTAAGAGCAACAGGTAACAATCTGAACATGAGCCGTGCTCAGGGTATCAACACAAACTTCACAAAGGTTTTGGGACTTGTTCTTTCAAACGGTATTGTTTCCCTTGCAGGAGCACTTCTTGCTCAGTATCAGGGCTTTGCAGATATCAACATGGGCAGAGGTGCTATAGTTATCGGTCTTGCGGCTGTTATAATAGGCGAGGCTGTTATGATGAAGCTTTCAAAGAATCTTGCATGCCGACTTCTTGGCGTTATTATCGGCGGCGTTATTTATTATATTGTATATCAGACCGTCGTATTCCTGGGGCTTGATACTGACCTTCTGAAAATGCTTTCAGCCGTTGTTGTTGCAATTTTCCTTGCAGTTCCATATTGGAAATCAAAATATTTTACAAAGACTAAGGCTAAAGGAGGTAAAGCTGATGCTTGAAATAAAAAATATCTCTAAAACCTTTAATCCCGGCACTGTTAATGAAAAAACAGCACTCAGCAACTTAAGCCTTACTCTTAAAGACGGAGATTTTGTAACGGTCATCGGTGGTAACGGAGCCGGAAAATCAACACTTCTGAACGCTATTGCAGGCGTATGGAAGCCGGACTGCGGAAGTATTGTAATTGACGGCAATGATATTACAAATATGCCCGAATACAAAAGAGCAAACTATCTCGGCAGAGTTTTCCAGGACCCCATGATGGGTACTGCCGCTGATATGCAGATTGACGAAAATCTTGCACTTGCGAACCGCAGAGGCAAGAAGAGAAGTTTAAAATGGTGGATAAAATCAAGCGAAAGAGAAAACTATGTTGAGCTGCTGAAGTCTCTTGATTTAGGTCTTGAAGACAGAATCACATCAAAAGTCGGTCTGCTTTCAGGCGGTCAGAGACAGGCTGTAACACTGCTCATGGCATCTCTTAACAACCCGAAGCTCCTGCTTCTTGATGAGCATACCGCTGCTCTTGACCCGAAAACAGCAGCAAAGGTTCTTGAAATCACAGACAAGATTATCAATGAGAATCACCTTACAACTCTTATGATTACTCATAATATGAAAGATGCTCTTGCCCACGGAAACCGCTTAATAATGATGCATGAAGGCTCAATTGTGGTTGATGTTGAGGGCGAAGAAAAGAAAAAACTCACCGTTGAAGACCTTATCAATCTTTTTGCAAAAGCAAGCGGTAAAGAATTTGCAAACGACAGAATGATTCTTTCTTAATACGGTTTAACAGTCGCATATCAATGCGGCTGTTTTTTATGGAAAACTGCGTTTCCATGAAGTAAAAAAACTTCACAGTTCGCACAATTGCGACAAAATACACAGTCTTCTGACACAATAACCAAAAAAACTTTACTCGGTACTCCCGTACAAACATCACCCGGATAGCACCTTTTTACTTCTGCTGTTGATTTTTGTCAAAAATCATGATAAAATCTAAACAGAGAAATAATGAAAGGATGAAAAATATGGCATATTGCACCAATTGTGGCTCTCAAATGGAGAATAACGTTAACTTCTGTCCTTACTGCGGCACAGCCATAAACGGAACAAATCAAAACACGAACAGCTCAGGAATGTCTGACACTGCAAAAACAGTTGCAACCGCAGCGGGCACCGCAGCAGGAATTTCAATTTTGAGCAATGTTCTTCGCAGAAGACGCAGAGGAAGGAGATATCACGGAATGGGAGGCGGAATGTACGGTATGAACATGAATCCGTACCGCACTCATACTCCCCCACCTCACCACGGAGGCCCAAGAAGAGGTCCCGGCGGTCACAGAGGTCCCGGCGGTCACAGATAAACAATAATTTATCTGCGATGTAATGGGGAACCCCCGGCGAGGGTTCCCCACA
>CAYVTA010000081.1:0-9978 GCA_964454355.1 uncultured Eubacteriales bacterium
TGATACCTATGTTGCTGACAATGTTGATGCAACAGGGCATGATTATTCTGCTGTTGTAACTGCTCCCACTTGTACAGAGCAGGGCTACACTACTTACACTTGTGACTGCGGTGACAGCTATGTTGATGATTATGTTGATATGGTTGACCATATAATTGAATCAGGTTCCGGTAAGGCTCCGACTTGTACCGAACCCGGTTCTACAGAAAGCAGTGTTTGTGTGGTCTGCGGTGAAATACTCCTTACTCAGACTGAAATTCCTGCAACAGGTCATGATTATGTTTCTGTAATAATTTCTCCTACCTGCACAGTTGCCGGCTACACAATATACACTTGCTCCCACTGTAGTAACAGTTATATTTCTGATGAAGTTGAACCTCTGGAGCACACCTATGGAGAATGGACGGTTATCAATCAAGCTACATACGATAAAAATGGTCTTGAAAGCCGTGTTTGCGAAAATTGCGGTACTGAAGAAACAAGAACTATCGAAAAACTTGAGCCGGAGGCAACAACAACAAAAGAGCCTGCCACTGTAACGCCAACAACAGAAAGAACCACAGAGACTACAACAAAAACTCCTGTTGAAAGCACTACTGCCGCAGAGACTACCACAAAAGCTATAGAGATTGCAACTGCAACAGAAGAGACACAATTTTTGTCCGGTGACATTAATAAGGACGGCAAACATACTGCCGCAGATGCGAGAATTACTCTTAGAATGGCTGCAAAACTGGAGACGACAACTGACGAGCTGTTATTGATTGCTGATGTAAATAGTGATAAAAAAATCACTGCTTCAGATGCAAGAAAAATTCTTCGTGTTGCGGCAAAGCTTGACACTATCTGAATAATACGGAGCTGTAAAAAATTTCAAGGGGATAGGAAAAAATGCGTAGAATAAATAAACTTTCACAAAAATCAAGCGTTAATTTGGTTTTTGTTTTGCCCGAAGGCGTACAAAGGTACGTCGGGTGGTGAAGTTTATTTACAGCAAAAACACCTTTTCATGCCAACTTTTATTTTTGGTTGTTTTTTAATTTAAAAAATTAAAACTCTTTATGTATAGCCGTTTTTGCGATCTACACTTTTTTATATCCCCGTTTTTTATTTTTTTCTCTTGACATCTTAAATAAAAAGACATATAATATCAGTGATATTTGAATGCGATGACGAGCAAAATTCAATTCAAAGCTTTCAGAGAGCGGTTGGTTGGTGAGAAACCGCAGCAAAAAATTGATGTGCCGGCTCCGAGCTTGACTGTGATGAGCAGTCCGTATGCTGTGCGTTAAACAGGTGCGAGTGGTGCGTTATGCACAATTCAGGTGGTACCGTGGGATATTCTCACCCTGATTTGTTCATAGGGCATTTTTATTTTTTTGTATATTATTTTGGAGGTTGATTCCGATGGAATGGACAGGTCTTAATGAATTAAGAGAAAAATATTTAGCATTTTTTGAATCAAAGGACCATCTGAGACTCCCCAGCTTCTCACTTGTTCCTCAAGGTGACAAAAGCATCCTGCTTATCAACGCAGGTATGACACCCATGAAAAAATATTTCACAGGCGAGGTTACTCCTCCCCGAAAGAGAGTTACAACCTGCCAGAAGTGCATCCGTACTCCCGATATTGAGAACGTAGGTAAAACTGCACGTCACGGCACATATTTCGAGATGCTGGGTAACTTCTCCTTCGGTGATTACTTTAAGCACGAAGCCACCGCATGGGCATGGGAGTTCTTTACAAAGGTTCTTGAAATGCCCGAGGACAAGCTTTATGTAAGTGTTTATCTTGAAGATGACGAAGCTTTTGATATATGGACAAAGGAAGTCGGTGTTGATCCTTCTCACATGGTTCGCTTCGGTAAGGAGGACAATTTCTGGGAGCACGGTGCAGGTCCCTGCGGTCCCTGTTCAGAGATTTATTTTGACAGAGGAATTGAAAAGGGCTGCGGTAAGCCCGATTGCAAGGTCGGCTGCGACTGTGACAGATTTGTTGAGGTTTGGAACCTTGTTTTCACTCAGTTTGAAAACGACGGCAACAACAATTACACCCGTCTTGCAAATCCCAATATCGACACAGGTATGGGCCTTGAAAGACTTGCTTGCGTAATGCAGGGTGTTGACAACCTTTTCGAGGTAGATACTGTTCGTAACATAATGAAGCACATTATGGATATTGCAGGCATTAATTATCATGATGATCCGAATAAGGACGTTTCACTTCGTGTTATAACTGACCACATCAGAAGCACTACATTCATGGTTGGTGACGGTGTGCTGCCCTCAAACAGCGGCAGAGGCTATGTTCTCAGAAGACTTCTCAGAAGAGCTGCAAGACACGGCAGACTTATCGGAATTGACAGACCTTTCCTTTCAGAGGTTTGCGACACGGTTATTAAGGAAAACGCAACCGCATATCCCAACCTTGTTGAAAAATCCGATTACATCAAAAAGGTTATTTCAATGGAAGAAGAAAGCTTTTACAAAACAATTGACTCAGGTCTCGGTCTGCTTAATGAAATGATGGCAAAATCCGAAGGCGGAGTTCTTTCAGGCGAGGATGCTTTCAAGCTTCAGGATACTTACGGCTTCCCCATTGACCTTACAAAGGAAATCGTAGCTGAAAACAATATGACAGTTGACGAAGATAAATTCAGAGCTCTCGTTGAAGAAGCAAGACTTAAGGCAAAGAGTGCAAAGCGTAACGCTGCTGATACAGACTGGAGAAACTCAGGCGTATCACTTAAGGATATTGCAAAAACAGAATTTACAGGATACACAGAAAACGACACAGCGGCTTCAATTCTTGCAATTGTTGCCGATGGCGAGCGTAAAGACTTTATTGAAGACGGTGACGCTGTTCTTGTGTTGGACAAGACTTCATTCTATGCCGAAAGCGGCGGACAGGTAGGTGACACAGGCGTTATCAAAATCGGTGAAAGCGTATTCACAGTTGAAAATACAACAAAGGATGCTGACGGTGCGGTACTTCACCACGGTACACTTACAGGTGACTCAATCAAAGTTGGTGATCCGGCGGTTACGGCATATGATACACAGGCAAGAAAAGCTACCATGCGTAACCATACTGCTGCACATCTTCTTCAGGCTGCACTGAGAAAAGTTTTGGGTACTCATGTAGAGCAGGCAGGTCAGCTTGTCAATGCAAATGAAGTTCGTTTTGACTTTACACACTTCACAGCTATGACAAGCGAAGAACTCAAGCAGGTTGAGGATATGGTTAACGAAGAAATCCTTTCTGCAACAGAGGTTATGACACGTGAAATGCCTATTGAAGAAGCAAAAGCAATGGGTGCAATGGCTCTCTTCGGAGAAAAATACGGAGATGTTGTTCGTGTTGTAAAAGCAGGTGATTTCTCAACTGAGCTTTGCGGAGGTACTCATGCCGACAATACAGGAAAAATCGGTCTGTTTAAAATCGTTTCAGAGTCTTCCGTTGCAGCAGGTGTAAGAAGAATACAGGCTGTTACAGGCAAAAACGTTCTTAAATATATTGACGATAAAAATAATCTTATCTATTCTTCTGCTGCGGCACTTAAGTTGGGTAATGTTAACGAGCTTGCAAATAAAGCCGCTGCCGTTTCTGCCGAGCTCAAGGCAAAGGAAAAGGAAATAGAGGATCTTAAGACACAGATGGCAAAAGCACAGTCCGCTTCACTTCTTGACAATGCTGCTGATGTTGCAGGAATCAAGATAATTTCTGCTGACATTGGTGAAGGCGGAGCAGAAAAAGTAAGAGCCATGCTTGACTCTGCAAAGGATTTCGGTGACGATATCATCATGATTGCCGCCTCCGTAGTAAAGGAAAAAGGAACAGTTTCTTTCGGCTGTATGTGCGGCAAGGGTGCAATTTCAAAGGGTGCTCACGCAGGTAATATCGTAAGAGAAATTGCAAAAATAGCAGGCGGTTCAGGCGGAGGCAAGCCCGACAGTGCAATGGCAGGAGGCAAGGACATTACAAAAGTCGGCGAAGCGATTGCAAAAGCCGCTGAAATTGCAGGAGCATTTATAAAGGAGTAATCTCAATGAACGATTGTCTTTTTTGTAAAATAATAAAAGGGGAAATTCCTTCATCAAAGGTTTATGAGGATGACACGGTTTTTGCATTTAATGACATTGATCCGCAAGCCCCCGTTCATATACTTATTATTCCCAAAGAGCATATAAAATCTGCCGCAGAAATCAACGGTACAAACAGCAATCTCGTTGCTCATATCTTTGAAGTTGCGGCACAAATAGCAAAAGAACAAAATTTTGAAGACGGTTTCAGAATCGTAACAAACTGCGGAGACAGTGCAGGACAGAGCGTAAAGCATCTTCATTTCCATATGCTCTCCGGCAGAGATTTTACATGGCCTCCGGGCTGATTTCAGCATCAAAAACTCCCGATTTTTCTTAATTCGGGAGTTTTTAACAATGGTGAGAAATTATGATAAGACCGTATGTCTGCGTAGGAATAACAATGATAATATCACTTGCAATATTCAACTTGCTGGGCTTTTACTGTGCAGCAGTTTTTGCAGTCATGTCAATTTGCCTCACAACAGTTCTTCTTTTCATAAAAAAGAAAAACAAGATTATTTCCGTAATTTTCACGTCAACTTTATCAGTTTTAATTGCAAGCAGTGCATTCTGTATCAAAACTGCCTCAGATTATTTACCTGCTACACTTCTGTGCTCCGACACTCTCCGTACAATCTCCGGTGAATTGTACGAATATGAATTCTCTGACGGCACACACTACTACACACTCAAAAATGCATCAATAAACGGCTATCCGACAGAAGAAAATATCAGAATCTGCAGTAAGATATACAGAAATGTTGACATTGATGACACTCTCACATTCACCGATGCAACAATTTACGAGTTGGGAGCTTCAAACGGAAATGCAGCTACATACAAAGCCGACGGAATTTATCTTGGAGCTTACACAACAGAGGATTTTACAGTATCCGAAGCAGAAAAACACTCAATCAACTTTTATCTCAACGAAATAAGAAAATATATATCCTCATCTCTTTCTGTCATCGGAAACGATAATTATTCCGCAATCGGTGTGGCGATGCTTACCGGTGATCAATCAAAAATCGATAGCACAACTCTTCTTAATTTCAGATATTCAGGCATTGCACATTTATTTGCAGTTTCAGGCTTTCATCTGACACTTTGGACATCGGCAATTTCAATACTTTTCACCAAGATATTCAAAAATAAAAAGCAATTATCAGCTCTGCTATCAATAATTTTTGTCATTTTCTTTATGGCACTTACCGGCTTTTCGAAGTCAGTGTTAAGAGCCGGAATAATGCTGATAATCACACTTTTCGGGCGTCTGATAAAACGCCGGGCAGATTCGCTCAACTCACTTTTTCTTTCAATTACGGTAATTCTTTTAATCAACCCGTATTCAATCATGAGCGTATCCTTACAGTTATCATTTTTGGCAACACTGGGAATAATTCTGCTTTCAAAATCATTGTCGGAACCGTGCCAAAAAGATAGAAAACAAGTAAAATATAAAACAGTTTATAAAATTCGGAATACCGCTTATGCAAGCTTTATCATATCTGTTATTGCCGCACTGTTCACGATTCCCGTATCAGCCGTAAACTTCGGATACATCTCACTTTTAACACCTGTTACAAATGTGTTGTGTGTACCTGCCGCAGAAATAACAATGATACTTTCCGCCGTTGCAGTTGTATGCTCCCCTATCGCTGCAATTTCAAAACCGGCTCTCACTGTAAGCACCCTTCTTATACGGTACATAATTTTCATAACCGAGAAAATTGCAAATCTTAAATATTCAATAGTTGACACATCCTCACCTGTTACAAAAATTGTATTTTTATCGGTCATTACAGTTATGCTTGTTCTGCTTATCGTATTCCGAAAAAACAGTAAACAATCAGTCAGAGTCATTTTAGCTTCGTCTGCGGCAATTCTGATTCTCTCAGTCTGTACTTTTGCTGTTGAGATGCAGTCCGTTAAAGTTACCACGGTAGATGTGGGAAACGGAACTTCGATTGTTATGAATATTAAAGGGAAACGAATCATTATAGGCTGTGGCGGATCAGCATACAAAGAATACAGGCTGACTAACACAGCAGATTCAAACACCATGAGCTATGATTTAATTATTCTTCCGAGAGAAAAGGATACAGAAGCCGGTTACATCTACACAATGCTGGGACGATATACCTTTAATTCTTGCATTACACATACAGGAAGCATCCCATCCTATATAATACCAAAACTCCCCTCAGACACATATGTAGCCGATTACAGCAAAGCGGAGCTTGACGAAAACACGAATTTGATATATATTAATAATGACGATTTTACAGGTGTGCGAATTGAATCAGGGAGCTTTACCTGTACGGTAATATTCAAGCCTTCAGCGGATTTTTCTGCCGTTGATGATGAATGGAAATCAGGCTCATTGCTTATTTCACGACAGGCTCTTCCTCAGATCGAGCTTTCCGACTTTGAGAATATAATTGTTTCTTCATCCTCGGATTTACTTTATACGAATGACAATATTTATTCTACGAACTATTCGGGTAATATCGTTTACAGGCTGTATCCGAACTCAATCACAACCATTACGGAGGAAAACAATGATTATAAATGACGAGCAAGCTATAAAAAAGCATATCAAGGCAGGCTCACCGTCAAATCTGTACCTTGTTTACGGAGACGAAAGCTATCTGTCAGTTTTTTATGCAAATACACTGGCTTCGGCAATAACCGACACGTCAGGTATGAGCTTTGATTACTACTGTTTTGATTCCGAAACGGTAAATTTTGATGCTGTTTATGAAGCCTGTGAAACATTGCCCGTCATGAGTGACAGAATTTGCATTCTTGTTAAAGATTTTAATTTTATAAAAGCCTCGGCAGATGAATTGTCACTTTATACAGACTATTTTCCCAATGTTCCGGACACAACAACGCTGATATTTTTAATGTCATCTGTTGAAGTAGACACAAAACAAAATCCCAAATGGAAAACAATTATTGATGCATTCAACAACAACGGAATCGTATTCTCTCTTGCAAAACGTTCTGACAACGCAGTAGCAGAACTCCTTGTCCGTTCCGCAGAAAAAAGAAATTCATCAATCTCAAAAGAAAATGCAAATTATTTCATATCCATCGTAGGAAATGAAATGAATGTTCTCCTGAATGAATTTGATAAGGTATGTGCTTACGCTCAAGGTAAAGAAGTCACAAAGGAAATGATTGACGAAATCGCCGTTAAATCAATTGAAGCCTCTGTTTTTGATTTAACAACAGCCATAAATTCCGGAAAAAATGACCGAGCCTTTGAAGTTCTCACAGAGCTTATCAAAAACAAAACCGAACCCACTGTAATTATCGGCACCATCGCATTCGGATATGTTGACATTTACAGAGCAAAAGCAGCACAGAAAGAGCGAGTCGGCTACAGCGAATACCTTAAAGCATTCACAAGCTACAAGGGAAAATCTTTCCGACTTGAAAAAGCCGCAAAATCAGCGGAAAAGCTTAAAATGTCCCAAATTAAAGAACTTCTTGAGGCTGTTAGTGAAGCCGATTTAAAAATCAAATCTTTCAGTGTTGATAACAAAGTCATCCTCGAAGAGCTTGTTGCAAAGCTTCTTTATATCGCAGGTGGAAAGAAATGATAAAAATTGACAAAGCCATTATTGTCGAGGGGAAATATGACAAAATAAAGCTTTCTAACTTTATCGACGGCGTGATCATTGAAACTGACGGTTTCCGCATATTTTCAGACAATGAAAAAAAGGCTCTCATACGCAGATTGGCAAAAACCAACGGAATAATCATCATGACCGACAGCGATTCAGCAGGCTTTAAAATAAGGAACTATATAAGAAACATCGTCTCTGACTCAGAGGTAATAAATGTTTACATTCCCGATGTTTTCGGCAAGGAAAAGCGAAAAACAGAGCCTTCAAAAGAAGGAAAATTAGGTGTTGAAGGCTTGAGCGAAGAAATTATTACTTCCGCAATGGAAAAAGCGGGCATTTCACATTCATTTTCGCCTGAGACTGATAAAAAAAGAATGCTTACCGTAACAGATCTTTTCGAAGACGGTCTGACAGGCTCAAGCAATGCCACAGAACGAAAACGCCGGCTTCTAAAACTGTTAGGTTTGCCTTCAAGAATGTCCAATTCCCAATTTTTAAAACTGGCAAACACATTTTTGACTTACGAAGACTATAAAAAAGCGGTTGCTGAAATTTCTGACGGTTGACATACTGCTTTTATTGTTATAAAATAATTTACGGTGATAAAAAATGAACAGAAAAAAATTACTGACCTTTGCTCTGTGTCTTTGCGTAATAAGCACATTGGTTATTACTGCAGCTGCGTCAGCCATATATAAATACTCTTCCGCTTCAGGGCAAGAGATTTCCAAAACAATCAACAGAGTTGATATCAGTGTGACTGACACTGAATTTACTTATGAAAATGTGGGCAGCGACGGTATGCTTACCTGCACAACCACTGTTTCAATAGGCAAAACCGAGGCTGATTTTTACGGTATGCTTAACAGTATAACGGTATCCGGTGCTCAATTCGGTTACACAATCTACACCGCAGGCAAAAACAATCCCGACTCTTCACTTCCTGAGGAAATCGCACTTACTTACGACAAGCCGCTTGAATGGCAGATAACATTTACCGTTCCATATGAACAGGGAAAGAATGTTTATGAAATTGAACTTGCAATTGACTACACAACAGGTCTTAAACCGAACACCGCCCAAAGATATCAGACAACTGTACCTCTTACTCTTACCGTAAAATAAATATACATTTGTATAATTATTTACATTTTATCTCTTGATTATTTGTTGATTTTATATTATCATATTATATGTAAAATTTTGTATTGAAAGGTAGTTTTTAATATGCCCAAGTACCTTATAGTTAATGCAGATGACTATGGAATGTGTCACGCTGCAAATGAAGCTGTTGCAGAGCTTTTTGAAGGCGGATGGCTTAAATCATCAACTATCATGATGCCCTGTCCTGCTGCTGAAGAAGCTGTAAAATTCTCAATTGATCACCCTGAATATGCAATCGGTGTTCATCTTACAATGACCAGTGAGTGGGGCGAATACCGTTGGAAGCCGCTTACAAACGGCAAGACACTTGTTGACGAAACAGGCTATATGTGGCACGAAAGTGATCAGGTAGAGAAAAACGCATCATATGAAGATCTTGAAGCCGAGATACGTGCTCAGATCGACCTTGCACATTCAATGGGAATGAAGCCCTCACACATTGACAACCACATGGGCTCTCTTTACGGTCATTATACAGGACGTTTGGGATTGAGCAAAATGACTCTTCGTATTTGCGGTGAGTACGGCTATGCTTACAGACTTTACACTGCTGCCGACAAGAGAATCTGCCCCAAAGGTACACCCTATTTCCTTTATGCAGCAGTACCGCTTCTTTCAAAGAAGTGGGGTAAGAAATACGGCGTTGTTATCCCCGACTATCTCCTGTTCCCCGATTGGAACGATGATATGCGTGAAAGCTATGAAAAGTACAGAGAAACAATACTTAATATTTGGATTAACATCCCCGAAGACGGCGTAACTGAAACCTTCGTGCATCCTTCTGTTGAATGCGACGAACTCAAGTCTATTACAGGCAGATGGAGAGACAGAGTTTGGGAATATCAGCTCTTGAAAGACCCCTATACTCATGAATTTCTTAAAAAGAACGGCGTAGTACTTATTAACTACAGACAGCTTAATGCAATGAAAGGCGGCACAGTCCGCTGAACATAGAAAGCAGCCCGAAAAAGGCTGCTTTTGTTGTCAGCTGATATTTAATTCAACAAAAAGTCCCGAAGAAATCAATCTTCGGGATCTTTTTAATTTAGTCTTCAAGTTTAGCTGATTTACGAAGGATTTTTCTTGCATC
>CAYVTA010000082.1:0-9861 GCA_964454355.1 uncultured Eubacteriales bacterium
CGTTTTGCTGTTAGCGGCAGGATTACTTTTTATGTGGAACGGATTATCAGAAGACGGTAAAACAGCGATTGTTTCACTGAACGGTGAAGCAGTCAGAATTATCGATCTTGAAAAAGCGGAAGATGATGTTTTTCAGGTGGGTTCTGTAACAGTGGAAGTGAAGAACGGAAAAGTCAGTGTGACAGACAGTGATTGCCCGGACAAAACCTGTGTCAGAACGGGTGAAATCTCAAAAAGCGGGGAAGCCGTTGTTTGTGTGCCTAATAAGGTTTCGATTGAAATTATCGGTGAAAAATCGGAAGAAGATATTGATATTTTGTCCTATTAAGGTGAAATGATGAAAGATAAAAGAAAAAGTATAGCTCAGAGAACAGCTCTTGACGGAATACTTGCCGCTGTTGCTTTGGTATTGTCATTTCTTGAAGGTATGCTTCCCGATGTTGCCTTTCTTCCTCCCGGGGCAAAGCTTGGACTTGCAAATGTTGCTGTTATGTTTGCCGTTCTTGCTGTGGGAACAGGTGACGGATTTATTCTTGTGCTTATAAAATCGGGGTTTGTTTTTCTTACCAGAGGTGTATCTTCGTTTTTTATGAGCTTTTCCGGCGGCGTGTGCAGTTTCATTGTGTTGGCACTTATTGTTTTTGTTGCGAAGAAAAAGAACAAAACATTTTCTTATATGTTTGTTTCTGTCGTTTGTGCTGTTGTGCACAATATCGGACAGACTGTGGCGGCGAGCATTTACATGAGCACAAATCTGATGAAAGTGTATTTGCCACTCCTGCTGTTGTTCGGGATTTTATCGGGAGTTGTGACGGGAATAGTTTTAAAAACCGTTATGCCTGCCGTTACTAATATAAACTATTTTAAAGATTGGGGTTGAAGATATGGGTGGAAAAATTGCAGACGGAATTTTAAAAGCCGTTAAACAGGTCAAAGGAGGAGTAGCTGTTGAACACAACAAGCTTACAAAGGATATGCCTGTTGTAAGAATTACACCTCCCGAAAAGGTCGTTTTGCCGATGCTTCAGCATATCGGTGCACCGTGTACACCTACTGTTAAGGTAGGCGATCATGTTGATGTGGGACAAATTATAGGTGACAGCGACAAATTTGTAAGTGCACCTATTCATGCTTCCGTTTCAGGTAAAGTTACTTCTGTTGCCGAAGTTAAGGTTGCAAACGGACGTATGCTTCCTGCCGTCACAATTGAGAATGACGGAGAAATGACACTTTTTGAAGGTATCAAACCTCCGAAGGTTGAAACAAAGGAAGATTTGCTTAAGGCTATCAGAAACTCAGGTCTTGTGGGCTTGGGCGGTGCAGGCTTCCCTGCACACGTAAAATTTAATATTCCCGATGATAAGAATGTTGATACTCTTATTATCAATGCAGCCGAGTGTGAGCCTTATATAACCGTTGATTACCGTGAATGCATAGAAAACTCATGGAATATTTTTGGCGGTGTTTATGCTCTTGTTGAGCTTTTGGGCTTTAAAAATGTAGTTATTGCTGTTGAGGATAACAAGCCTGATGCAATTGAAATACTTAAAAAAATTGCAGATATGGATAACGACAAAGGCAATATTGTCAAGCTCATGACACTTAAATCAAAGTACCCTCAGGGTGCTGAAAAGATGATGGTTCAGTCTGCGACGGGCAGAAAAGTTCCTCCGGGAAAGCTTCCTGCGGATGTGGGCTGCGTGGTTGCAAACGTTGCATCCGTTGCGTTTATTTACAGACATTTGAGAACAGGCAGACCGCTTATAAGCCGTTCCCTGACAGTCAGCGGCTCGGCTGTTGCAAATCCTATGAATGTCAGAGTTCCCGTGGGTATTGAGGCTTCAAAGGTCATTGAGTTTTGCGGCGGTTTTAAGAGTGAGCCCGCAAAAATTATTGCAGGCGGACCTATGATGGGTACTGCTCTTATTGACACTAATGTTCCGATTCTTAAGAGCAATAATGCTCTGCTTGCCTTTACTGAAGCTGAAGCAAGACCGAAGAAGGAAAGGTCGTGTATTCACTGCGGTAAATGTGCCGATGCCTGTCCGATGAGCCTTATACCTACCGATATTGAAAAATATGCAAAACTGAGAGATGCTGATGCACTTGTAAAAGCAGGAATCAGCGTGTGTATGGAATGCGGAAGCTGTGCATTTTCTTGCCCTGCTTCAAAACCTCTTGTTCAGCATATGAGATTAGCTAAAGATGTCGTAAGAGAGGCGGGTGCAAAAAAATGAAAAAACTTATCGTAAGCGCATCTCCCCATGTGCGTTCCCATGAGACAGTGACAGGAATAATGCTTGATGTTATCATAGCACTTGTCCCTTCACTTGTAGCCTCTGTGGTTATTTTCGGTTTCAGAAGTCTTCTGATAACCGCTGTATGCGTAGGCTGTTGCGTGCTGTTTGAATTTCTATCCAGAAAGATCATGAAGCGTGACAACACAATAAGCGACTTGAGTGCAATTGTAACAGGTATGCTTCTTGCCTTCAATCTGCCCGTATCAATTCCTTTGTGGATGTGTGTCGTCGGCTGTTTCTTTGCAATCGTTGTTGTAAAGCAGTTCTTCGGAGGTATAGGACAGAATTTTGTAAATCCGGCGATTGGCGGCAGAATTGTAATGCTGGTATCTTTCTCTTCTGCAATGACAAGCTGGACGGAGCCTATGACATGGAAAAACGGTGTTGATGCTGTTTCGTCTGCAACACCTCTGTCAATTCTCAAGGATTATTCCGGTGAAATTTCTTCTGATCTTCCTTCTCTTCTTGATATGTTCCTCGGTGTAAGAGGCGGAAGTCTGGGTGAAGTGAGTGCAGTTGCAATTCTTATCGGCGGAATATATCTTATTGCAAGAAGAGTTATAAAACCCATTATTCCTCTTTGTTTTGCAGGTACAGTAGCCGTAATTATGCTTATTGCCGGTAAAGGTGATTTTACATATATGGCATATCAGCTTTTAAGCGGCGGTCTTCTTTTAGGAGCATTCTTTATGGCAACTGACTACGCCACAAGCCCCATTACAAACTGGGGTAAGGTGATTTTCGGTATAGGCTGCGGCATTATTACTTGCGTGATAAGACTGTTTGCAAATCTTCCGGAAGGTGTTTCATATTCAATTATTCTTATGAATATCCTTGTTCCCCATATTGAGACGATTACAAGATCTAAGCCCTTCGGCACGGTTAAAGAAAAGAAAAACAGGGAGGAAAAAGCTATATGAGCAAGATTAAATTTTCTCCTAAAGAAATATTAAAACCAACAGTAATTCTGCTTGTCATCTGTGTCGTTGCTGCAGCACTTCTTGCTGGTACAAATATGCTGACAAAGGACAAGATCGCAGAAATAAATGCCGAAACAAAAGCTCAGGCAATGCAGACTGTTATGCCTGATGCGGTTGCATTCGCAGAGAGTGTACAGGTTGGAGATACTCTTGAATATTCCGACGCACTTGATGATGACGGTATGGTTATTGGTTATGCGTTCACTTGTGTCGAAACCGGCTATGGCGGTGATGTGCAGGTTATGATAGGCATTAATACAGACGGAAGCATAAATAAGGTTACCATTGTAGCGGCTGATGACGAAACACCCGGTTTGGGTCAAAATGTTAAAAAAGACAGCTTCCTTGATCAGTTTGCCGGCAAAAGCGGTGAGTTGACCGTTATAAAAAATGCAGTTTCCTCCGACAGCGAAATTCAGGCTGTTACAAGTGCAACCATCACTTCAAAAGCTGTTACAAAGGCTGTAAATACCGCTTTGGAATATTATTCTGAAAATCTGATGAACGGAGGTGGAGCAAATGGCTGAGAAAAAATCTCTGGGTAAAGAATTTACAAAAGGACTTATTAAAGAGAACCCCGTTTTAAGACTGGTTCTCGGCACTTGTCCCACCCTTGCGGTTACGACCTCTGTAACAAATGCTATAGGCATGGGTATCGCCGCAACGATAGTTCTTGTCTGTTCAAATATTGCAATTTCGGCTTTGAGAAAAATTATTCCTTCAAAAGTCAGAATCCCTGCATTTATCGTAGTTATTGCTTCATTTGTTACTGTTGTTCAGATGTTTGTTAAGGCATTTGTTCCGGCTCTTGATACAGCTCTGGGAGCATTTCTTCCTTTGATAGTTGTTAACTGTATCATTCTTGGCAGAGCTGAGGCTTTTGCAAGTAAAAATACCGTTCTTTATTCCGCTGTTGACGGACTCGGAATGGGCATTGGCTTTACCGCATCGCTTTGTCTTATGGGTACTGTCCGTGAATTGCTCGGTTCCGGCACATTCCTTGCAGGAATACAGGATTTGCTTGTTCTTTTCGGAGACAATGTTTTAGGCGGATGGAACGGCTTTGATTTCTCAGCCGGACTTGAAAAAATCGGTCTTTCTTCAATCACATTCTTCATCCTTCCTGCAGGCGGATTCTTTGTTTTCGGTATACTTATGGCTGTTGCAAACAAAATTGCAACAGGCAGCGGAAAACCCAAAGCAGAGCTTGGCTGTGCAGGTTGCCCTATGGCAGAAAATTGTGCAAAGGCTCTTGAAGGCAAGGAAAAATGTGATAATAACAGTAAGGAGGCAGCAATATGAAATATATGATAGCACTCCTCGTAATGGGACTTCTTACAAATAACTTTGTTCTTTCAAAATTTTACGGTATATGTCCATTTTTAGGCGTTTCAAAAAAATTGAATACGGCGGTAGGTATGAGTGCGGCTGTTATTGTGGTTATGCTCATGGCGACGGCTGTAACATATCCTATAAATAGACTTCTTGAAAACAATGACCTTGAATATTTACAGACTGTTGTATTTATTCTTGTTATTGCGGCTCTTGTGCAGATGGTTGAGGTTATACTCAAAAAATTTATGCCTCCTCTGTACAATGCGTTGGGAATTTATCTTCCGCTTATTACCACAAACTGTGCAGTTCTGGGTGTTGTAATTCTTAATGTTGACAACGGCTATACATTCTGGCAGTCAATGGTTAATTCACTGGGTGCAGGTCTGGGATTTATGCTTGCGATGGTTCTTTTTGCAGGTGTAAGAAAGAAAATGGAGAGCTGTGACGTTCCCGAATTTCTTAAAGGCTTGCCTATAACACTTATTGCGGCTTCTCTTGTTTCCCTGTCATTTCTCGGTTTTTCGGGAATTGTCGAGGGTATGGGCCTTATGTAAGGAGGGAGAACAATGAACAGTATTTTATTGGCAGTTCTCATAGTCGGAATCATAGGACTTATTTGCGGTATAGCTCTTGCAGTAGCATCAATTGTTTTTGCAGTTCCCGTGGATGAAAAAGCAGAGGCAATTACTGAAATGCTTCCCGGTGCCAACTGCGGAGCTTGCGGCTATTCCGGTTGTGCAGGCTATGCGGCGGCACTTTCAAAGGGTGAAGTTGTAAACACTGCGTTGTGCAATCCCGGCGGAAGCGAAGTTTCTCAGCAGATTGCTGAATATTTGGGGGTTGCTGCAGGTGATGTCGAGCCTATGTCTGCTGTAGTACTTTGCCAGGGTAACAGCACCAATGCAAGCACAAAAATGGAGTACAGCGGTGTGGAAAGCTGTAAGATGGCTTCTCAGCTCTTCGGCGGACCGAAAGATTGTGTTTACGGCTGTCTCGGTCTTGGTGACTGCGTAAGAGAATGTCCTTATAATGCAATCAAAATTTGTGACGGTGTTGCAAGAATCAGTCCGGCACTGTGTAAAGCCTGTAAAAAATGCATTGTAGCCTGCCCGAAAGGGATTATTGAGCTTATGCCTCTTCATAAACCGAGAGCGGAAGTGCTTTGTAAAAATAAGGATAAAGGCGTGCTTGCAAGAAAAGAGTGCAAAGCGGCTTGTATCGGGTGTATGAAATGTGCAAAAGTGTGCGAAGCAGGAGCAATAACAGTTGCTGACTTTAATGCTCATGTTGATGTTGATAAATGTACGGGATGCGGTGAATGTAAAGAAGTTTGTCCTGTAAAATGTATTGATATATTGACTCTTGATTAAAATTTTTCCCGACGGGTTAACCGTCGGGATTTTGTGATTATATAGTCTCGTCTGTCATTTTCGGTTCAATATAAGTTCCGTCCCAAAACAGGCATGATTCCATAAACGGATTTTCAACACGGGAAAAAATAATTGCGTTGTTTTGTGTAGTAGCTGCCGCAAAATCCTCTACTGTATTATACATAAAAGTGAGCGGAAAACGCTGATTTACAAAAATCAATCCCCTCTGCATGGAAATGTAATCTTCCTCTTCATAATAATTTCTTAACGACTGACTTAATGCAAAAATCACAGTCTGATTTTCTTCTGCTTTGAAATCAAAGCCTTGAATAAGATTCGGATTGCAAAGATTTGGAAAGTTGCTGTTAATCGGAGGTTTTGTGTAGTATTTTGAGCCTTGTTCCTGAACAATGGAAATATATATGGAATCGTTAAGCGGTTCAAAATGGTTATAATATTCGTCAGTATTGGAATAATAATAAAAACCGCATCTGTAATTACAGTCTTTAATATACGTGACAAACAGCGTTCTTATGTACTTATTTCCGCTTTTGTCACAAAAATAAAAATTGAATATCCTACATTCTTCGTATCCGTCATTAACTCCACGAGCGGAAAATGTCATGGTGACAGCATCTTTATAATTCATTATTTCACTGTCGGGGAGCATATTAAGAGTATCGGCATCAACACCGAGCTCAAGCATTTGCTCACGGACTGCATCAGCCTCAATTTGCATTTGAGTATCGTGAATAACAAGCTCTGTTTTTTCTGTATCTTTAACTGCGTATGCGTACATAAAGCAACAGGGCACAATTATACTGAGTGCAATAACAGTACAGACGGCGGGAATATTCTTTTTGTTAAACGAATCAATGCCGTATCTTGCATCTGCATCCCAAAGTCTGTTTTTCAGCCTGACAAACTGAACAAGAATAAAAATATATATAAACACAAGTATTATAAAAAGAATCCCGTTTTCAAAATTCAGATTTTCTCCGTAATTCATAACTGAAATTACACCGGCTACCGCAATTTCAAGCGGCATATAAACAAGAGCAAATCCAAGATGCGGCTTTCTCTTTTCGCTGTTATTACAATAGATGTTATCCATTTGAATAAATCCGTAAATGGCACAAATACACATTATTGCACAAAGTACATAGTATACGCAAATGTATGTGTAATTAAAAATGTCATTCTTTATACCGTAACCGACTACACAGTTTTCTACCACCGACAACAGAAACAGCAAAGCGTATAAATAATAAGCAATGCGTAGATTTTTATTCGCTTTGTGCAGCAGATATAGTGAAACCAGCCAGCAAATCATACCGATAAAATTTGTTATCAACGACATTCCGGTAAACAGATTGAGATGAAATTTCTGCAAAATAAAGCCGATAATAAATATCCATATTGCAGACTTCATCTGTGCTGCAGGTGAATGAGCGTGAACAGCTTGAAGCTGCTGTGCAAGAATCTTTGTGTTTCCTAAACTTGCTACTGAAGCATTGAAAGCCTCATCTTCACTTTTGCCGATTGCAATATTTCTCTCGTAGGTGTCCTCAAGATGTCCCATAAGTTCTTCTTCAGCTTCAGCTCGTGTCCGATTGCTGTTTATTCCGTAACAGATATTTTTTACGATCGGACTAAAATCAGGTTGTAACAACTTTTGCACCTCCCAGCACTTTTGCAACTGCCGAAGAATACACATTCCATTCCTGTTTCTGATTTTCAAGCTCTTTTAATCCCTGCGGAGTTATTTTATAATATTTTCTGCGGCGGGCAGACTCGGATTTTTCACTCCAATAAGAGGTAAGAAATCCCTCATTTTCAAGAGAATGAAGAATTGGATAAAGTGTACCTTCGTTCATTTGAAAAACATCTTCGCTCATGATTTCGACTGTTCTTATTATTTGATAACCATACATTTCACGGTTTGAAAGAACACTCAAAACGAGCAGAGCTGTACTTCCTTTTGCCAACTCTTTGCTGATTTTCATTTTTAACACCTACCTTTTTATTCAATGCATTGAGTATCTATGTATAATGTAGCATAAATTTTCAATTTTGTCAATATATGAATAATGCTGTTGAAAAAATCAGCCGACTTTTTTACGGTCGGCTGAAATTTTATTTACTTTTTAGCTTCCGAATGTGCTTGACATATCGGCAGCAATTGTTTCTTCAACATTTGTTTTTGCTTTTGATGTTGATCTTCTATTGTTAAGCTCTTCAAGGTAAAGGTCCTCATCAAAAGGAAGCTCAATTGTCTTGTCGAGCCATGCAGAGAGATAAGCTGCGTTGCAAAGTGTAAGACCGTTTATGCCTTCTGCACCTTCTGCAATAAGGGGAGTGCCGTGAAGAATATGAGCTGCAAATGCATTTGTAACACCTGAATGCTGTTCGTTCATACCGTCTGTTTCAACTTCAACAACATTGTTCTCAAGCTTTTTGAAACCATCTCCCGCTGAGAATGTATACTCGGAAAGCTTTTCGCTCAACTCAACAACTTCGAGTGATTGTGGTGTGCAAATGATTCTTGCCTTATCAAGAGTGATTTCAAAACGGTTGTCGCCGGGACAGTCACCTGTTGTTGTGATGAATACGCCTGTTGCACCGTTGGGATATTCAGCGTAAATTGTTACATCGTCCTCAACTTCAATATCATGCCATTTTCCGTTGTGGCAGAATGCTCTGATTTTTGAAGGCATACCGCAAATCCACTGCCAAAGGTCAAGGTTGTGAGGAGCCTGATTCATAAGAACGCCGCCGCCTTCACCGTCCCATGTTGCACGCCATCCGCCGGAGTTATAGTAATTTTGAGTTCTGTACCAGTCAGTGATGATCCAGTTTGTTCTTCTGATTTCACCGTAGACACCGCTTTCGACGAGCTCTTTTGCCTTGCGGTAAATGTGATTGGTTCTCTGATTGAACATGATTGCGTACGTTTTATCCTGTGTCTTTACGAATTCGTTAAGCTCTCTGACGTTCTTTGTGTAAACGCCTGCGGGCTTTTCACACAGAACATGGATATCAGCTTTGAGTGCCTGTTCAGCAAGAACGGGATGCAGATAGTGAGGTGTTGCGATGATAACTGCATCAATAAGACCGCTTGCAAACAGATCGTCTGTACTAAGGAAAGTCTTTACACCGGGAACTTGCTCAGCAGCAAAGTCAAGTCTGTCCTGTTTAACGTCACAGACTGCAACCAGTTCCATTTCTTTAATGTCACCGTTTGTGTACATTCTAATATGGGAAGAGCCCATATTACCTATGCCGATGATGGCATATTTAAGTTTTTCAGCCATTTTATATATCTCCTTTACGGATAAATTATATTTGCAACAAAAATTTACCAGTTCGTCTTTTCGTTGATATCCTTAACTGCTGAAGCAATAAATTCGTCGACGGGAAGTGCACCTTGATCGCCAAAGCCTCTTTTTCTTACTGAAAGAGTACCTTCTTCCGCTTCCTTGTCACCGACAACTATCATATACGGAATCTTTTCCATCTGTGCAGAACGGATTTTGTAGCCGGTTTTTTCGCTTCTGTCATCAACGGAAGCTCTGATACCCAGTGCCTCAAGCTTAGCTTTGACTTCATAGCAGTAGTCAAGATGTCTGTCTGCAATGGGAAGGAACCTGACCTGCTCGGGAGCCAGCCACAGAGGGAATGCACCTGCATATTTCTCAATAAGAAGAGCAAGTGTTCTTTCGTAACAGCCGATTGATGTTCTGTGAATGATATAGGGGTTTTTCTTTGTGCCGTCACGGTCAACATATTCCATGCCGAATTTTTCAGCAAGCATCTGGTCAATCTGGATTGTAATGAGTGTATCTTCCTTGCCGAAAACATTCTTGATCTGAATAT
>CAYVTA010000083.1:0-9456 GCA_964454355.1 uncultured Eubacteriales bacterium
AAAAACGGCATCTCCTGCATTTAATTTGTTGTCTCATATAAGATATTTTAATATATTCTGCTCCGCAATAATTTAGTGCAGATAAATCATTGTTTAATCGTTTCTTGTCCGATTTTTCTTACTGTTACATTTGTTTTTACACTAAAAGAAAATTTACTCAATGCATTTTCCCAATCTGAAGAAAGCTCTTTATAGATTTCCGGATATTTTAACTGTAATCTTCTGCCAAACCGAAAAATATCGCACTTTTCGGTTTTTAGCTGTCGTTCAATAAGGGCTGTGACAGACGAGTTGATGTGTTCTTGCGTGTATGACTGAACTTTCTCTATGGTTTCTTTTGTTATGCCGGTAAATGCGGTATTTCCATATTCAATAATATCAACTGAACAGTCAATATTTATATCAAAATGGGGATTTCCGTCTTTGAGCAGTGTTTTAATATCGGTTGAGGATGAAATAATATCGAGCCCTGTGGTGGTGCCGTCAATATTGATGCTAAGTGTTCCCACTTTTATATTATCAGTGATAAATTTAAGCATCATTGTTTCTTCAGCGGAGAGATGATTTTTTTTGCCGTTTTTTGTGTTGCAGTAAGTGCCTGTTATTTTTACGGTGCTGCTGTCTGCGTTTCTGTCTTCTGAAATTTCAAGCAAAGGAAGCGTAAAGCTTGTGGTTGCTTCCATGGATAGGTTTACAACATTATAAAGCTCTGTGTTCACTGCTGCGGAATTTTCAATGCCCTCATTTATCTCATTTTCAATCATTTTTGCCGTGATCTCACTGCCGATTTGTACAAGAAGTATGTCCGATGCTTTACCTGTGGTAGCCGCAACAAAAACATCGGCTCGTGCAGTGTATTCTCTTACAAAAAAGTCAAGGGCTTCGGTTATTTTGTCACCGTTTAAGCTTTCTCCAATGATGATAATTCTATTCTGTGAATAAAGCGGATACTTGCCTGTATTTTCCCATAGTGAATTAAGTGCTGAGGCGACTGTTTTTCCTGTGACCGTGTAATTAGTAACGGGAGCGGACTGACCTGATTCATCTGTAGGTCCCGATGTTTCCAATACCTGAACCGTTAATGCAAATTCCTCCTTTTCGTTATCGTAATCAATTCCGACTCCTTCAATAATGAGTCGGTTTTTGATTTCCTTATCCACGGCGGTGCAGGAGGAAAATAAGAGCATTATAACAGATAAAAATATTAGTAGTCTAAGCTTTTTCATTTCTTTTCTCCTTGATTTTTTCGCCTATAAATACCGCAAACGGAATCACTGCAATTGCAAGCGTAAACAATATAAGTGTAAGCGGTGAAGACGCAACGGCTGAAAAATACAGAATGCTGATTGAAATTACGGCAGTGCCTGCAAAGATAATCAGGGCACAAACGGAAATGTTGACGCTCTTTTTGCTTTTTTTGAAAAGAGATGACAGCAGAAAATTTGCAATATACAGAATCATTGCCATTTTTACTCCTGCACATATGAGCCAGATACAGGAGATGATAGCATCCAGTCTTTCCACAAAACCGTATTCAGCAAGGACGGACAGAGAATACATATTGAAAAGTTGATTTTTTCCAAAACCTCCCAATACGCCGCTTATCATAAGCTCTGTTATGAAGATTATCGCAGATACGGAAATGAGCCATTTGAACAGATGGTTTTTATTCTGGTTTTTAACGTTTGGCATAAGGAGGACAATGGCTCCCAGCTCGCCTGTCCTTGCACAGGAATAATATGCAGAGTTAAAAATATCGGGAATCTCATTTTTATAAACGGGAGTAAAATTAAGAATGTCAAATTCATCAATAAGGGTTAAAAACACAAAGACGAAGGCAAGAAGAACAGGTATGAGATATATCACTGCCGATCTGCCGATGGATTCAATTCCTTTGCCTGATGTGTATACTGCTGCAAGAAGCATCATGGCAACAAAAAATAAGACATTTGTTTCAGGAAAGAGAAGTGAACCTACCAGTAACTCAAAACGGGTTGCAGTTAATATTCCCGTGTATAAAATGCTGATAAGGTAAACAACAATTATAATTTTTTCAAAAATGGGGGATATACAGGATGCTCTTGTGATAATGGAGGATGATGAGTCTTTTTTTATGAGCAGTACGGTGGGAATCGATAACACAAAAAGAAATACACTCATAACAGCAACAGAAATAACTTCGTCTGTTGTGGAAAGGTTTTGTTGAATACCTGAAACATAGCTTACGAGAGAAAATATCCTGCTTAAAAAGAGAATAGAGTAAAACTGAAAGGGTGTAATCTTAGCTGTTTCTTGCATTCACGTCGCTTCCTTTCAGGTTATGGATCTTGATATATCGTTTGCCCACGCTTTTCCATCCTGCAAAAAACACACTGTCTCTTGATGCATATAGGTCAAACGGTGAAAACGGGGCTGTAAATGGGATGCCGAAGGAGCTTACTGAGCAAAGATCTGCGATAACAAGAGCAAATCCTAACATAATGCCGTAAAGTCCCATGGTTCCGCCGATGATAATAAAAATAAATCTCAGAACAGAGGATGGCTGATGCAGGGATGGCGTTACAGCCGATGCAATAGCCGTTATTGCAATGATTATAAGCATAGGTGCACTTATAAGCCCTGCCGAAACTGCTGCATCACCGATTACGAGAGCACCAACGATGCTGACTGTGTGTCCTACTGCTTTCGGCATTCGCAGACCTGCTTCTCTGACGATTTCATATATAAAATGTATAACAATACATTCGATCAGCAGTGGGAAAGGGGTGTTTTTCAGGGAAGACACGATTTCAAAAATAACTTCCGAAGGAAATATCTCCTGATGAAAGGTGCCTACGGCGACAAAAGTGCCGGGTAGAAACACAGAAATAAAAAAACAAGCAATTTTTAGTATTCTTGAAATAGCCGCATAATAGGGACGGGATAGGTAGTCATCAAGAGAATGAAAATTTTCCATAAAAAGATATGGCACCACAAGTGCCGTAGGGGAACCGTCAATTATAAGTCCGACTCTGCCTTCCGCCAGCTTTGCGGAGAAAACATCCGGACGTTCTGTTGAGCCTACTGAAGTAAAGAATGACATTCGCTTGTTTTCGAGAAACGGTATAATTGCTCCGGCTCCGGGAACAATATCAAGATTGATGTTGTTCAGCTTTGATTTTACATCGTTTACAATTTGCGGATCGGCTCTTTTTGCGTGATAGCATACGCAAACGGTAGTGTTGCTTGTTTGTCCTACAGTTATCGTCTCAAATCGTATTGCAGCTGTTTTCAGTCTTCGTCTTACAAGTGTAACGTTGTCCTTGTACATATCAGCAAAGCCTTCATGTGAACCCATTTCCTGCTGTTCTGAGGCAGGCTGCTCTATGCCTTTTTTCGGGTACCCCTGAACGCTGTAGATAAGACATCTGTCAACGCCGTCAACCAGCAACAGCAGACATCCGGCAAGAAGCATCTCTACAGATTCGTTTATGGTAAGGGATTCCTTTGAGTCACATTCTTTGCCACGGAACTTTTTAATGTAATCGTAGATCATGGATGCATCTGTTGCGGCAAATTTTGTGTTGAGGACGGGTGAGATCACAGCTTCTGATACCAAAAGATTGTCATACATTCCATCAAGTGCGACAAATGCAATCCTTATGGAACATACATCACTTTCTTTTATAATCAGATCAAAGCTTTCTCCGAACAGTTCACGGAGTGAAAGTATATTTTCAGTCAAATTTTTGCTTAATCTTTCGGCAGCTTTTGTGCCGGACTCTTCTGAAAGCGGTTCTGACAGTTCTATTTTTGATTTTTTCCATTTATCAAGAAAATTTTTCATTCGTTTCACCGATATTGGTATACCCTCTTTAAAAAGGAATATTCTCCATAAATTCGTCAACACTTTTTAATGGTGATTTTATGTTAATTACGCTTGCAAGAACAGTAATCCTTTATGTGCTTCTGATTTTTACTGTGAGGCTTATGGGAAAACGGCAGATAGGACAGTTGCAACCCAGTGAACTGGTTATAACGATTCTCATTTCGGAAATCGCAGTTATTCCTATGCAGGATAATGATTTGCCAATGGTACATTCGATCCTTGCGTTGCTGCTTCTTGCATCTTTTGAGATAATCATGTCTGCGGTAGTCATCAAAAGCGGTAAAATAAGAAAATTGCTTCAGGGTAATTCGGTTGTGCTTATCAGAGACGGGATGCTTGATCAGAAACAGCTTGCAAGGCTTCGTTACACTGTTGATGATTTACTCGAGGCACTCAGACAGAAGAATGTTTTTGATATTTCAGAGGTGCAGTACGCCATTGCGGAAACAGACGGTACACTGAGCGTTTTACTTAAACCGGAGAAAAGACCCATTACCGTTGATGCAGCCGGGTTGCCCCCTTCGAACGATTCTTTTAAAAATGTAATTATCTCTGACGGTAAGGTTATTACTGTCGAAATGCCCAAATGCGGTATGACAAAAGATAAGCTTGATTTAATTTTGCAACAGCGTGGGCTTAAGATTGAAAATGTATTTTTACTGGCAATAGACAAAAACGGTAATATGAATATTGTAGAAAAGGATGAAAAGAAATGAAAAGGCTTATCTGTGCTTTTGTAATCATTGCCGTAAGCTTTGCGGTTTCTGTTTTTGGTTATGTTTACGTAAATGACACTCTTGACGAAATTCTTTATGTTGCAGAAAATTCACCTGATGAGATTTACGATATATGGCTGCAGAAAAAGGATTTGATGGCTGTTTTTCTTAACAATGGCGATGTTGCGGAAATTGACGAGGAGATATTGCTGCTGACAGAGTCCCAAGAAAAGGAAGCGGATGAAATTGCCGCTGTTATTTACAGCATAAAACAGGGAGAACAATTCAAATTCGGAAATATTTTTTAATGTTGACAGACAGCCTTTTTTCATTTATAATAAATACAATACAAATGTTTTATGTTGGGGAGGAACCACTATGAAAAAGACAGGTACATTCAAAAAGGTACTTTCGTTTGTTCTTTCGGTTGTTATGCTGATGAGCATGGGCTCTGTATTATCTTTTGCTCAGGAATATGCATTTGCTTATTATTTTGCAAATGAAGAGATGACTCAGCTTTATATTTCCGGCTTTTCGGGAACTGTTCCCGAGGACGGTTATGTTGTTATTCCCGATACCATCAATGACTGCGAAGTTGTAGGTATTGCGGAAAATTCATTTGTCAGCATTGCCGGACTTGTTGGCGTTGTTGTTCCTTATTCTGTTGATTATATTGATGTCAATGCTTTTGTAAACTGCGGAGATGTTGCACTTATCTATCCTGACGAGTATGAGGAGCTTGTAGGTTCCTTTGATTCTGAAACATGGTATGAGGAGCACGAACAGGATTATATTATCAGCGGAACGACACTTGTTGGTTATAAAGGTACAGATACCATTGTTGCCGTTCCTTATAACTGCACTGCTATTGCTGATGGTGCATTTAAAAATAACACTGAAATTACAGCATTATACATAGAAAAAGAGCTTGTTTCTATTGGTGAAAGTGCATTTGAAGGCTGTACTTCACTTGAGACTGTTATTGCCGGTGACGGTGCAGGCTCTATTCAGATAGGATCAAATGCGTTTAAGGGTACACCCTGGCTTGAAAACTTCCCCAGCAATTTTGTTGTTCTCGGCACAACTCTTGTAAAATACAAGGGCAATGAATCCAGCGTGTCTATTCCCAATGTTCTTACTGCAATTGCTGACGGTGCATTTTTTGCGGATGAAACAACAGACAATATTGCTTTTCGTGTTAAAGTTCCTGTAACAGTAGAACTTTTCGGAGGTGACGAGTGCTTCTACCTTTACAAATCGATCACTGATGTATATCCCGATATAGTAGTTTATGAAGGCTCCGATGCAGAAGCATATTGCAAGAAAATGGGTCTTAAGTATACTCTTGCGGCACTTCCCGCAGATGTTGATAATGACGGAACCGTTACAGCCGCAGATGCAAGATATGTTCTTCGTGTTTCAGCAAAGCTGGAGAGTCCTGTTTTGATTGAAGAAACAATGGAGGTTGCCGATGTTACAGGTGATAGCCAGCTTAATTCCTCCGATGCAAGACTTATACTCAGAATTTCTGCAAAGCTCGATGATTATTTAGCAGATGAATTGCTGACAATGCCCAGAACTTCATATGAAATTCTCCTTGCGGCTTCAACTGCACTTTCTTTGGCAAAGGGCTACGGAGCTTCTTATTCAAAGTATGCATATCAAGAAATAACCGCTTCCGATATGAATACTAACTCGAAAACTTATTTTGATAAATTTAAGAGTGAATTGACAAGCTCAAAGAAGGCTGTTACTGAGACATACGCTCACGATTCTCAGGAATCGAAGGATAATCTTTTCGATATAACACTTATCGATTCGGATAAGATTGAGTCATATGATTGCATTATAGAGGACGGATATTATATTCTTAAGATAACACTTAAGGATGAACAGGTTAATGTTGATGAGCCTGATGGTGATACTTATACGGAGCAGATGTTCCCCGTTGTAAAAGCTACCCACTATGTAAAAGAAGTCAAGGGTAAGTATTGGGCGGACAATATTGATGACTGGAGCATGACTTACAGAGATTGTACTCTTGAAATGAAGGTCAACATCGCAACAAGAAGAATTGCCAATATTTCGCTTGACATGAATTATGATTTTGAAGTAAGCGGTAAAATTATGGGAATAAAAATAAGCGGCTCCAACGGAAATGCAACCGCAACAAGAACTGATGTTTTAAGATACTCTAATTTCTCGTATTACGCACTTTAATAATGATTTTCTTGCCGTAGGAAGTGTTATGCTTTCTGCGGCATTTTACTTTATAGGAAATTGCGTTTCCATAAAGTAAAAAAATCATATGTCCCGCCGCCGTCGCCGCAATACGGCGAAAGCCGTTTTCATGATAGAGTTTATAAAAATATTCCCCATAGTGTTGACTTTAGGACAAAATTGTAATATAATGGGTATCAGAATGAGAGGGGATTTTAATGAACAAAATTGATGCGGCATTGTATTACAACGATGGGCTTGACCGCCGTCAGATAAAGACGAAGAAAGCAATATATGCGGCGTTTTTTGATTTGCTTGAAGAAAAAGATATGTCTAAAATCTCTATAACAGAGCTTGCTCGCAAAGCAAATATTGACAGAAAAACCTTTTATTTGCACTTTAACAGCGTTTCTGATATTTACAATGAGCTTGGCAGTAAAATGGTAGGTATCCTCAAAGAAACGATTACGGGTTTTGGCAGGGGCGGTGCAATAGATTCGCCATACGAGCTATTTATGACTATTAATCAGATATTAACTGAAAAATTGGATCTTCTGCGTAAAATTGTCAGAAACAATGATTTTACTGCATTTATATTTAAAATTAAAGATGAGTTTTGCAATGAACTTATGAAAATGTACGAACAGGCAGAATATGATAATGTGGAACAGTTTAAGCTGAAAGCTGAATTTATTGCATCCGGTACAGTTTGTATGTATTTGAGGTGGCTCAAGGGTGAGTCTGATATATCCATGGATGAATTGGCTCTGCTGGCGGGTTCAATCATAATCAAAGGTGTTGTAGGAATGTAATAATTTTGTTGTTTTTGTACAATCAGACTGTATAATTTTCGGCAAATCTGTCAAAGTATATAAAAGTTAAGAAATATAGCAAAAATCCGGATTTTTTTCAAAAAAACAGTTGAAATCCGGATTTATTTATTGTATAATAGCTTAGCGTGCGAAGAAAGGGAATAAGTCTGTCCTTTTTTAAGCACAATCCATGCGATGATGTGGGATGTGGCTGCACTTTGATGCAGGGAACTCTCACGGAGTATGTCCGATTTCAAACCGGGCGATTTTCCCGACCAAGGGGCGTTTTTGCGACTTAACCGTAAAAATCTCTTTGTCGGAGCGTGATGTTATGCGACCCGGAAGATATTGTTTTCCGGTTTTTAAAATCGGAAAATGTGAAACACCCGGGTGCGTTGATGAAAAATCACGAAAGCCCGCCAAATTCTTAGGAGGCGTAGAAATGGCAGTTAAGGAAAAAATCAGAATCAGACTCAAGGGTTACGACCACAATCTCGTTGATAAAGCAGCAGAGAGAATCGTCGAAACCGCAAAGCGTACAGGAGCTCAGGTTTCCGGCCCCGTACCTCTTCCTACAGAAAAGGAAGTAGTTACAATCCTTCGTGCTGTACACAAGTACAAGGATAGCCGTGAGCAGTTTGAGCAGCGTACACACAAGAGACTTATCGATATCCTCAGACCTTCCAACAAAACTGTTGAAGCTCTCACAACACTTGAGCTTCCCGCAGGCGTTGATATCGAAATCAAGCTCTAATTCTTAATTACGGTTATATATACTATTATATATACCGCAGGTCACGTTGACTTGTGTCAACCAATAATCTGACAGGAGGAAAAAACAAATGCAGAAAGGTATTATCGGTAAGAAAATCGGTATGACTCAGGTTTTCGACGCTAACGGTAAAGTAGTTCCCGTTACAGTTGTTGAAGCCGGTCCTTGCCCGGTAGTCCAGAAGAAGACCGTCGAGGTTGACGGTTACGCCGCAGTTCAGCTCGGCTTTGCTGTTCAGAAGCAGCAGCGTGTTACAAAGCCCCTTAAGGGTCACTTTGCAAAAGCTGACGTAGCACCACAGAAGGTTCTCAAGGAGTTCAGATTCGCTGATACTTCCGCTTACGAAGTAGGTTCAGTAGTTAAGGCTGATACCTTCGCAGCAGGTGACAAAGTAGATGTCATCGGCACAAGTAAGGGTAAGGGTACAGCAGGTGCAATTAAGAGATGGAATTTCTCAAGACTTAAGGAAACTCACGGTACAGGTCCTGTTGCAAGACACGCAGGTTCTCTGGGTGCTTGTTCCGATCCCTCAAGAGTTTATAAGGGAAAGAAGCTTGCAGGTCACCTCGGTGCTGAAAGAGTTACAGTTCAGAATCTTGACATTGTCAAGGTAGATGCAGAGAACAACCTCATCGCTATCAAGGGTGCTATTCCCGGCCCCAAGGGCGGTTACGTTGTAATCGCAGATGCAAAGAAAGCGTAAGGAGGAAATAACAGATGGCTAATATTAAAGTTGTTAATAAGGCCGGCGAGCAGGTTGCAGAACTTACTCTTAAGGATGAAATCTTCGCTATCGAGCCTAACACCTCCGCTATGCACATCGCTGTTGTAAATTATCTTGCAAATCAGCGTCAGGGCACACAGTCCACACTTACAAGATCTGAAGTAAGCGGCGGCGGCAAGAAGCCCTGGAGACAGAAGGGTACAGGCAGAGCCCGTCAGGGTTCAACAAGATCACCCCAGTGGTATCACGGTGGTATTGCTCTCGGTCCCAAGCCCAGAAGCTATAAGTACACAATCAACAAGAAGGTAAGAAGACTTGCTATGAAGTCTGCACTTTCCGCAAAG
>CAYVTA010000084.1:0-9327 GCA_964454355.1 uncultured Eubacteriales bacterium
TCATTTTGTCCACCTGCCTTTCAGTTGATTTGTAGTAAGTATAACATTGTATACCTAAAAAGTCAATCTTAAATATGTTTGCTTGATATTTAGTGAGCAATATAAACAAAAGAACTTCTCTTTAATACAAGCTTATGCAAATGATATTTAAAATCGTCTGTGTGATGTCCGATGGTATTTTTATTTTCCTGAAACAGTTACACCATTAAATGCAACCCATGGATATACGCAGGAGCCGTCTTCAGCAGTTTCCTTTGAAATGTCTGTAATATTTTTCATCATTTCTGCAAGATTACCGCTTATCATTGTCTCAAGAATTGGTTTTGTGATTTTTCCGTTTTCAATAAGGAAGCTGTTTTTTGCAACACCTGAAAAATCACCGTTTCCTGCAGGACTTCCTCCTGATACTCTGCAAACAAGAATACCTTTGTCTATTTTTGAGATCAATTCATCATAGGGAGTTGAACCTGCATGGACTTCCATGCATCCGCTGAGGGTAGAACAACGTTTTTCGCCGGATTTTCTTGCACCGTATTCAGAAAGAACAAAATTTTCAAGTACCCCGTTTTTGATAACATCACAGTTCTTTGTTTTGTAGCCTTCTGTAGTATAACGCTCGCCGCCAATAACTCTTTGGTCAATAGGAATCAGAGAAACGGAAAGTGTATCGGAAGCTACTTTTGTATTAAGGCTGTTTCTCCATGGGCTGGTGCCGTCAATAATTGATTCATCTGAAGTGAAGCTACCGATTGCAGTAGCAATAATATCTCCGAGACAGGACGGTGCAAAAACAGCAGTACCGGTAAATTTACCTTCAAAGGGAACAGCATCAAGCTCTTTTTCACACAGCTCATACATCATTCGCTGTGTTCCTTTGTCAAGAATTTTCTCTTCCAGATCAATAAAATCAATACCTGTCGAATTAAACGATGTTGTTTTGTCTCCGTCATGTGCGGAGTACATTGAACCCATTGAATAATATGCTGATCTGTTTGAAAATTCAACTCCGTTTGTATTTGCAAATACTGATTTAACTTCTGAATATTCAGCAATAAGCTGTTCAATAAACACTTTTGGATAATCGTTGCTCATATCTTGCATATATTCATTGATTCTGTCAAAGAATTTATCTCTGTCACTTACTGCAACACCGTAAACGAAATCTTCATTTTCTTCCTTTGGAGCAATTGACAGACAATTGTCCTCGGCAGACACGATTGCATTTTCTACGCATTCTTTTGCAGCAGCAGCAATTGCATCTTCATCAAATTTGTTAATTGCAATGATACCTTTTTTCATGTCTTTGATAACAAGCATTGTAATTGAATTATCAAAAGTTGAGCGCATGAGACTGAATTCACCGGCATCAATGTTAATTTCATCTGCGACGGTATGTCTTACTTTGCATTGTGCATCATCTGCACCATATTTTTTAAGACAGGAGAGTGCATATTTGGCAATGTCTTTAAGCTGTGAAATTTCCATTACTGTTCCTCCTTATCTACCGCCGATATTGATTTTGCATTTTACTGCAGGCCCGCCGTCTGAAACAGCCATAGGCTGTTTTTTGCCGCAATAACCGGAACATGCCCAATGCAATTCATCTGAAAGCATATCAACTGTTTTTAGTGTTTCAAAAGCAACACCGGATATTGTAGTGTCTCTGATAGCTCTGCCAATCTTCCCGTTTTTAATTTCGTAGCCCATTGTTATTCCAAACATGAACTCTCCGGTGGTGTCAGCCTGACCGTTTTGTGTTCTTGTCAGATAGTATCCGTTTTCGATTGATGCTATCATATCTTCAAGCTTGTCTGTTCCGGGCAGAATTGCTGTATTTCTCATTCTGATAAGTGGTTCATCATCATATGAATGTGCTCTTGCGTTGCCGCAAGGCTTCATTCCGAAGTGAACAGCACTTTCTTTGTTATTCATATAACCTGTCAGTATGCCGTCTTTTATAAGAACTGCATCTTCACATGGTGTTCCTTCATCATCAACATAAACAGGCAGCGGAACTGTTTTGCCAAAAGCAGTATGAGCAAAGTCAATAATAGTTATCTTATCTGATGCTACTTGATTGCCCAAATTTGTTGCCGCAACAGAACCTGCAAGAACAAGATCTGCTTCAACTGTGTGACCTACAGCCTCATGAGCAATCATACCGGCAATTGACGAATCTATAATGCAGTCGCAAACACCTGCTTCTGAAAAAATACCTTCTTTTTTAGCCATAAGCTTGCCGTAAAGCTCATCTATTTTTTCATAAAGGGCATTAGGTGTTGTAAATACATCCGTAAAATATCCTCTTGAACAGTCCATAATATCGAACAGCTCGACATTCGATCCATCGGAAGCTTCTGCACTCATAGAGACATAGATACAGCTTCTGGGAGAAACAGAATAAGATGAACTGCCTGTGTTTACATATAAAAGCTTTTCATTGCTGTCACATCTTATAATGACACTTCTGCTTGAAAGATCAGGGTATTTTGTTACTATATAGTCGTCAAGCTCTCTCGCAAAATCAAGAAGAAGCTTTTGAGGTACATCTATAATTTTTGTTTTGTCAGAATAGTTTACAACAGGTGAGTCAAAAAGAGGAGGTTTATTCTTGTTTACACGTCTGTCAAGAAACACAGCGTTTTCTTTTGCCGCTTTTATAACCGCTTTTACACTCTCTTCGTCGTACTCGCCGATAGACGAAAAACCGTAAACACCGTTTTTGTAAACTCTTGCACTTACACCGCTTGATGTAACTCTTGAATTGCCTACAAGATTACCGGATACAATGCTTATACCGCAATCCGTATTGATTTGAGTTCTGATCTCGGTATAATCGGACGTATCAGAAATGTATTTTGAAATTAAATCATTAATCAAAAGATTTCACCCTTTAGCCTATGAAATTCTGAATTGTGTCACTAAGACCGCTTACGCTGTCACTGAGACTGCCGAAAATGCTGTCAAGAATTGAAGAAGATGAAGTTATTTCACTGCCTGTATTTTCACCTACTACATCTCCGTTTGAAGGTTCACCCCATACTTCAACTGTAATTTCTGTGCCCTCGTATACAACGGAATTTGCCGCAGGTGTCATTGTTGCAACAGTACCGGCTTTCTGACTGCCGTCATTTTCTTTTTCTACTATGTTATAAGATAAGTTTAGTTTACCCAGATAATAAACGGTTTCCGTAAACGACATTCCGGAAAAATTAGGAAGTGTAACTGTACTTGCACCTTTGCTGTAGTAGAGATTTATTGTAGAACCTCTTTCAACTTTTGTTCCGGGAGCAATATCCTGATCAAAAATAACGCCTTGTGTAACAGTTGAAGATGTCGCCTGAAGCTTGATATGAAGACCGTATTCATTTGCTATTTCGCTGATATATTCATCATCTTTACTATAGTTTGTAAAATCGGGAATCTCAACAACTTTTGCTGTCGTTCCTGAACCGATATTAAAAGAAACAACGCCTGTTAAAGCAAGACACAGAAAGAAAATAAGCATAACAAAAACTATACTTACACTCAAGACTATTGTTGATGCGGTTGATGTTTTTGTGTTAGTATCAGATGTATTTTTAACTACGGGAATATTTGATGCTGTGTTGACAATTACTGTTTGTGTCTGAGCGGCATTTACGTCAGTAGTCTCCATTTCACTGATAGGATCAATCAGAGCTGCATTTGTTATAGCGGCCGCTTGCTTCTTTTGCAATTCAAATGCTTCTTTAGTAAAAGAGTTTCTCAGCTTGCCCATATCTGCAGTTCTGTCTTTAGAATTGACCTGTAATGCACCTATAAATGCTGCAAGAACGTAATCAGGAAGCTCTCTTGCAAAAGCTGCTGGAATGGAAAGTGTATCTTCTTTTGCACGGATTTCAGCGTCGATAGGCACAGAACCTGTTATGCATTTGTACATGACTGCAATAAGGCCGTAAACGTCAGTTGCAGCGGTGAGTGAGCTTTTATTTCCATACTGTTCTATTGCTGCATAGCCGGGACGTATGTCAGTTTCAAGAATTGTATCAGTTTTTCTTGCTGCATTTACTGAGAATCCCCACGGCTTAAATTTACCGTTACTGCAAAGGAAAAGAGTATCAGGTGAAATGGCTCCGTGAATAACACCGGCTTGATTTGCAGCTTCAAGGGCATTCATGACAGGAAAAATCTTCTCTTTAAGGTCATCCCATTTGATGCTTCCGCCACAGTTTTCCAGATAGTCTGAAAGAGTTTGATTACCGTCTGCTTCTGCAACGGCATAAGCAGTATTATTAGATTCAAAAACATCAAGAACAGTAATAAGATCCTCGTTTGATCTTAAACGCATAAGATTGTGCCAAATATTCAAAAATTCCTTTAATAATGTTTTATATACCGAACTGTTCTCATCAGCGACAGTAACTTTAGTTTCATTCTTTTCTCTGGAAGATATGGTTGTAGGTAAAAATTCACGGATTCTTACACAATTGTTTGTTATAGTGTCAAGACCAAGATATGTCGTACCTTCGCTGTTTTCTTCGAGAATATCTCCGACTACATATTTTCCTGCAAGAACTGTTCCGTAAGGAAGATAAGGTGTATTTTGCTCTGATTCAACATCAAAACCGCAGTACGGGCAGTTTTTTGAATTTCCGACTTCATTCATGCAGCCGGGACACAAGTTATTATAAAATCCCATAGAGTAATACCTCCGAATGTAAATTTTGTTTTATTCTATAATTATAACACTAAATACCCAAATTGTCAATTTATGTTTCATCGCTTAAAACTGCTTCTGCACATTTCATTCCGTCAACTGCAGCAGAAACGATACCACCCGCATATCCTGCTCCCTCACCGCACGGATAAAGTCCTCTGACATTTGTTTGAAAGAACTCATCTCTCAATATTCTGACCGGAGATGAACTTCTGCTTTCCGGTGCAGTCAGCACCGCATCAGGCAAAGCATAATTATCTAATTTTTTATCAAATGCAATTATTGCCTCAGCTAAGGTATCAGTAACAACTTTCGGCAAAACTGTTCTGATATCAGTAAAATTTACGCCGGTTGGACAAGATGGATTTACTGTGCCTTTTCTTTTCGATGGTGTGTTCTTAAGAAAATCACCAACTAACTGAGCAGGTGCTGCATAATCACTTCCGCCGGCATTAAAACCGTTTCTTTCTATTTGACGTTGGAATTCAATTCCTGCAAGAGGATGATCGTCCTCGAAGTAAGAAGGTTCTATTCCTACAAGGATGGCAGAGTTTGCGTTTTCACCATCTCGTGCATATTCACTCATTCCGTTTACTACCATTCCGAATTCTTCCGAAGAAGCTGCAACTACCGTGCCGCCCGGACACATACAAAAAGTGTAACCGCCTCTGCCGTGAAGCGGATGGTTAGACAGCTTGTAATCTGCTGCACCCAGTCTCGGATCATTCCACATATTTCCATACTGTGCTTTGTTAATAAGCTCCTGTGGATGTTCAATTCTTGTGCCTACGGAAAAAGCTTTTTGCTCCATTCTTATGCCCTTTTCATAAAGCATCTTAACAGTATCTCTTGCTGAATGACCAATGCACAGTACTACTGCGTCTGTTTCTAAATCAAATGAATGTCCTTTTCTGTCCTCATATGTCACGCCGTGTACAAAGTTGTTTACAACAATTATATCAGTCAGTTTGTATCCGAATTTAACTTCACCGCCCATTGAAATTATATCTTCTCGGATGTTTTTAACAACTCCGCCCAGCTTATCGGTACCGATATGAGGTCTTGCTGAATAGAGAATTTCTTCGGGGGCTCCGTGTAGATAAAGCTGATTAAAAACCTCTTTGCATCGGCTGTCTTTAATACCTGTTGTCAGTTTGCCGTCGGAAAAAGTACCTGCACCGCCTTCACCAAACTGTACATTTGATTCTGTATCTAATTTTCTGCTGTACCAGAAGGTGTTTACATCTTTCTGACGTTGTTCAACATCATTTCCTCTTTCAAGAATTATCGGTCTGAGTCCGCATTTTGCAAGAATTAAACCGCAAAGCATACCTGCTGGACCAAACCCGACTATAACAGGACGTTGCTGAGAAGTTCGCTTGTTTTCAGGTATAATATATTTATATCGTTCTTTATGAACTACTTTATTGATCGGAAAACGAGCTGCGATTTCTTCTTCTCCGTCTTCAAGCTCAACATCTACGGAATAAACCATTTTTATGTTATTTTTTTTTCTTGAATCTATGGATTCTCTTGATACCTCAAAAGAAGTGAAATCGTCAGGGGAGACACCTATGAAGTCGGCAGCAGATTTTTTTAGTTTTTCTGTGGATTCACCTAAATTGAGAGATAGTTCATTAATTCTGAGCATTAGTTATTCTCCAATAAATATTTTATTGCATTATATCCTGCACATCTTCCTGAGCTCCATGCCCAAGTGAGATTGTAACCGCCGCATACAGCGTCAACGTCGAGAACTTCTCCGCAGGCAAAAAGTCCGTTGATTTTATTGCATTCCAATGTTGAATAGTTAAAGAGTGATGTGTCAGCACCGCCTGCTGTTACTTGTGAATTATCAAAGCCTAATGTTCCTGTGATTTCAAATAACTGCGAGTTTATAACCTCTGTAAGAACCGCAATGTTATTTTTTGTCAGTGTGCCTACAGGTTTTTCCGGAGAAATTTCAGCAGCATAAAGCTTTGATATTCCCAATTTTTTAGGCATGAGACCTGATAACAGATCTTCACAGAGAAGACTGGGATTATTTCTTTTTCTTGAAACAATATAGTCGAAAATCTCTTCGGGAGTAAAATCCGGAAGAACATTTACAGCCATTATGATTTTTCCTTTTTTGTGAACAGCAAAATGCTCCGAAACAAATCTTGACACATTCATTGCAGGGATTCCGGAAATACCGTAGTCAGTATACTGAAGCTCTCCGCAATCAGTGGCTATAACTTTACCGTTTTCAACTATCATAATTTCACCGTGAGCACGGATCCCCTTGAGTGATTTGTCTTTGTTTTTTAACTTTATTGCTGTAAGAGCAGGAAATGTGGGGGTGATTCGTATTCCTAATGATGACAGAAGTCCGTAGCATGAACCGTCAGATCCGTGTACGCTTGAAGATTTTCCTCCACCTGCTATAATAACCGCATCTGTATAAATATTGTTATTGAGTATGAATCCTTTATCAGTTCTGTTGATTGAATCTGCATTAGTGTCACACATTACTTCAATTTTGAGATTCTCAAGTTCAAATCTGAGTGCATCTAAAACGGAAGAAGCTTGGAGACTAAGGGGGTATAATCTTCCATCATCCTCTTGTGTGAGATATAGACCGATAGATTTAAAAAACTCTACATTGCTTTCTACGGAATATTGGTCAAGTACCGATTTGATTAATTTCTTATTTCCTATGAATTTATTTTTATAAGGATCAGCATTGAGAATATTGCATCTGCCATTGCCTGTTGCAAGTATTTTTTTTCCTACTTTTTGAAGTTTCTCGAATAGGATAATTTTTATATTTAGACCGTGAATCTTTGAATATTTTGCAGCTTCTATCGCAGCTGCCATTCCTGACGCACCGCCACCAATTATAGACAGAACTTTCTGCTCCATTGCTTCATTTCCTTTCGGTTGATTAACATTTTTATTTTACGCTCATATCGGTTTTGTGTCAAGTGATAATCCCCAAATATGTATATTTTTGCATATTTTTTATAAAAGACTTGCAAAAAAAGAAAATCTATGATAAACTAAAAACAAATAAAGTTGAATTTGGAAGCGAGGTGTGTTAAATGACACTCGATATGGATATGCTCGTTATGTATGTTGATTATTTTATCAAAGTTATTACAAATCTCATGAATAAGGTAATGGCTATGCTTGGCGGCAAGTCTGCTGATGAGACTGTTGAATAATCATCTGTGATTAACATTAGTTTAGAATTACAAAAACATCCGAAAAGCGTGTGCTTCTCGGATGTTTTTTTCTTTTGTTGTGATATATAAATATCTATATAAAGATGTGTCAATGTTTATAAAAGATAAATATTGATTTTATGACTATTGTTTTATAATCTTTTTTGCTGTAGTAACAACTACGGCTGTTATTCCGGCTGCAATAGCTGCTTTTTTTATAAGCTTCTTTGCTTCGGAAACTGAAGAAGGGGAGTGTGTATAAATAAATTCTTTTATAGGTCTTTCAAGCTTGAAATTGTCTAAATCTTTGCAGGTTACTGTGTGAGTGTAATATGTATCGGGTGTGTTTTCGTAAATATCAAAAACTCTTCCGCCTCTCTTTTTTCCCGGACCGTAAATGTTGAATCCGCAACCCTGAGTATATCCTAAATCAATATTATCATGCTTTAGAACAAAGCTGTTATTATGGTCATGACCAAAGAAAAGCCCCAAAACATCTCCTTTTTCTTTAAAAGCTTCGAGTTGCCCGCTTTTTATGTTCGGTGATGCGGCATTTTCACCCATAAAGCTGTACTTGTTTTGTGCATAGAGGGGGAGAGAGTAATATTTTTTATTGTGATTGCCTGCACCTTGATATGAACCTTTTTTGTTTTTATCGGAAGTGTCAAAACATTCATAAATTTCTTCAGGTGGAATATGCTGGAATGCAAGCGCATTAACTGTGTGACCGTTCTTAGCTTCAAGATTATCTCTTGCAGTTTTGTATTTTTCAATCTGTTCAATTGTTATCGGATTATATGTTCCGTCTTTGTTCTTTTCATGAGAATCGAACATATAAACACAAAATTTAACTTCATCACTGTTTTCTGAATATATAGGAAGTGTGTCAAATTCATAGTCATTACCTATGAAGTTATCATAAAGCTTATAGCAGTTCCATTGAAAATCCTTATCAGCTTTGCCAAAAGCGTCATGATTGCCGAAAACTGCCGTAAAAGGAATATTGCTGTCTGAAATAGGCTTCATCAAGTTGCTGATTGTCGTTGCTGCATTTGTTTTATTGTCACCAATTAAGAAGTAAAAACCATATCCTTTAACTTGATCACCTGTCAGAACAATTAAATCAGGTTTTGTTTGTTTTATAAGCTCAGTGGTCAGATTAACAGTATCAGGATTAGTCATGTGTGTGTCTTGCATATCTGTAAGCTGAAGAATTCTGAATCTGCCGTTTTTGAATTTTAATTTATTCATTAATATCACTTTTTCTATTTACAATATTTTGCTTTTATTATAAAATACCGTACTTGAAATGTCAACTGTTTTACTATTGTTAAAAAAACAAAAAAACACAAGGTTAATACCTTGTGTTTGGTGACCCGGACGAGAATCGAACTCGTGTTACCGCCGTGAAAGGGCGGTGTC
>CAYVTA010000085.1:0-9325 GCA_964454355.1 uncultured Eubacteriales bacterium
CAGCAGGACTTTTCACCACTTGAAAAGACAATACATAAAATCAATTTTGCAAAGGATGACCCTGTTACAATTACTTCGCATGAGGTGTATTTTTCTCTTTATCAGCAGCTTGCCGGCAATAGCAATGATGAAGATGATGAAACAGACGGAGAAGACGCTGTAGAGCGTTTTGTAAAGCTCTTCAACAAAAATTTCTTTGACCTTATCATTGTAGATGAGTGTCACAGGGGCTCGGCAAAAAAAGATAGTAACTGGCGTAAAATTCTCGAATATTTCTCATCAGCTACTCAGATTGGTATGACAGCAACACCTAAGGAAACAAAGTATATCTCAAACATTGATTACTTCGGTGAACCGATATACACTTATAGCCTTCGTGAAGGTATTGAGGATGGTTTCCTTGCACCATTTAAAGTTATAAATATTAAAACAAACATTGGTGAGGGTTGGAGACCTTATAAGGGGCAGCTTGATAAAAACGGTTACGAAATAGAAGACAGAATTTATACCAATAGTGATTTTGATTACAATATCATTATCGAAGACCGTACTTATGAGGTTGCAAGAGAAATTACTGAATATCTCAAGAGTACCGACAGAATGCAGAAAACTATTGTTTTCTGTGCAACAGAAGACCACGCTGAAAGAATGCGAGTTGCTCTTAATAATCTTAATGCCGATATGTGCAAAGAGAATCCCGATTATGTTGTTCGTATCACAGGCTCTGACACATACGGAAAAAGCAAACTTGACTACTTTATTTCTGTTTCATCACCTTATCCTGTTATTGCAACAACATCCAAATTACTTTCAACCGGTGCTGACTGTAAAATGACAAAACTTATTGTCCTTGATGAAATGATTGGTTCAATGACTGAATTCAAGCAGATTATCGGTCGTGGTACCCGTTTAAGAGAGAAAAACGGAAAAACACATTTCGTAGTAATGGATTTTCGCAATGTATCACGTCTCTTTGCTGACCCTGAATGGGATGGATATGTGCAGCAAGATGAAGATTTTGGTAAACCTCCCAAACCACCTGTATTAATAGACCCACCATTTCCTCCGAATCCTATATACCCACCGGATGAAAAAAGGAAATACATTGTTGATGAACGTGGCTGCACAGTATCTGTTTTAGGAAAAACCGTTTCTGTTTACGATGCTAACGGAAAACTTCTTCATCAGGAAAGTATTATTGATTACACCAAGTCAAATATACTCGGAAAATATGCGTCTCTTGATAATTTTATCCGTCAATGGACTTCTGAAGAAAAGAAAGAGGCAATTAAGAATCTGCTTGCAGAGCAAGGTATTGATTTACAACAGATGAAAGAAGACCAAGGAATGGAAGCTGTTGATGATTTTGACTTCATCTGCCATGTCGCTTATGACAAAAAGCCTCTCACTCGTCGTGAACGTGCCAACAATGTTAAAAAGCGTGACTTCTTAAGTAAATACAGCGGTGTGGCAAGAGAAGTTCTTGAAACTTTGCTTGACAGATATATGAACACAGGTATTTACGAAATCGAAAAAACAGAAGTTCTTAAGCTTGATGATTTCAAAAAATATGGTAAACCTTCAAAAATTGCAGCATATTTCGGAGGTAAAGACGGATATCTTAAAGCTGTAAAAGAGCTTGAAGATGAATTGTATAAGGTGGGTTAATCATGAGTAAGATGACATCGTGGCACGTTGGGGTTTCTGCAGAAGCATTCGTTGCCGCACAGTTTGCCAGATTAGGATATGATGTTTCTGTTCAGTACGGAGCAAACCAACCTGAATATGATTTGATTGCTGTTGACGAAGAAAAAATGTTGAAAATATCTGTTAAAGGCAGTCAGGACGGTAGTTGGGGATTAACTCAAAGTCTGAAAAAAGGTCGCACCTATCATGAAGCCGCTGATGAATGGTTAAGCCGTCATCATAAAAAGACTATATTTTGTCTTGTGCAATTCAAAAATACATCTGAATTTCAAATGCCGAGGATGTATCTTGCTTCTCCTGATGAAATTGCAGAAGTGTTATGCAGAGAAGCAGGTGGACGTGGCGATACCATTTTGTATGAGCATCATGAGTGGGGACCAACAGCAGGAGCTTACGGTACTGTTGATAAACTTCCCGAAGAATGGTTGTTTTCAATAGACCGAGCAAAAGAAATGTTTGAAAAGTATGGATTATAAAGAGGTGCAACAATGAGTTTATCAAATTTTGTTAAACGAATAAGAGATATAATGCGTAATGACGCCGGTATCAACGGTGATGCACAGCGTATCGAACAGATGGCATGGATGCTTTTCCTTAAAGTGTATGATGCCAAGGAAAAAGACTGGGAATTTGATGATGAAGATTATGTGTCAATCATTCCCGATGAGTGCCGTTGGAGTAATTGGGCTGTTGATGACCGTTCAGGTAATGCAATGACAGGTGATAATCTTCTTAACTTTGTCAATAATGTGCTTTTTCCTACACTGAAAGGTTTATCTGTAAGCAAAGATACTCCTATCAAAAAATCAATCGTAAAAACTACTTTTGAAGATGCGAACAACTATATGAAAGATGGTGTTCTTCTTCGTCAGGTTATCAATGTTATTGATGAGCTTGAACTTGATGACTATGAAGAAAGTCACGCTTTCGGTGATATTTACGAAAGTATCCTTAAGGAACTTCAGAGTGCAGGTTCCTCAGGTGAATTTTATACACCTCGTGCCGTAACTGATTTTATGGCAAAAATGATTAAACCGAAAATCGGTGAAAATGTTGCTGATTTTGCATGCGGTACAGGCGGTTTCCTTACAAGCTGGCTTAAAGAGTTGTCAACTCAAATTGAAACTACTGACGACCAGGAAAAATATGATAAATCTATTTACGGTATTGAGAAAAAGCAGTTCCCTTATATGCTTTGCATTACAAACATGCTCCTTCACGGTATAGATGTGCCGAAGATTTATCACGATAACTCATTACTCCGTGATGTTCTTGACTATACCGAAGATGACCAGTTTGAAGTTATTCTTATGAATCCTCCTTATGGTGGTAATGAAAAAAATGAAGTAAAAAATCACTTCCCGTCAGACCTTGCAAGCAGTGAAACAGCAGACCTCTTTATGTCTGTTATTATGTACAGACTTAAAAAGAACGGTCGTGCAGCAGTTATTCTTCCAGACGGATTCCTTTTCGGTACAGACAATGCAAAAGTGGCTATTAAGAAAAAACTCCTCTCAGAATTTAATCTTCATACAATCATCCGTATGCCTCATAGTGTTTTTGCACCTTATACATCTATTACAACAAATATTCTTTTCTTTGACAGAATAGGTCCTACAACAGAAACATGGTTTTATCGTCTTGATATGCCTGAAGGATATAAAAATTTCTCAAAGACAAAGCCGATGGAGCTTAAGCATTTTGCACCTGCTATGGATTGGTGGGACAACCGTGAAGAAATTACTGTTGAAGGTTTTGATAAAGCAAAGAAATATACAGCAGAAGAAATAGCTGAAAAGAATTACAATATCGACCTTTGTGGTTATCCTCACGAGGAAGAAGAAATCCTTCCTCCTAAAGAGCTTATTCAGCAGTATCAGGCTAAAAGAGCAAGTCTTAATGCTGATATTGACCGCATCCTTACACAGATTATTGATATTTTAGGAATTGACATTACGGAGGAATGAAAATGACCGGACAACAGCTTAAAAATTCAATATTGCAGATGGCTGTTCAGGGCAAGCTTGTTCCGCAGGACCCTAATGATGAACCTGCTTCTGTTCTTTTGGAACGCATCCGAGCAGAAAAGGAAGCCCTGATAAAAGCCGGCAAAATCAAGAAAGAAAAGAATCCTTCTGTAATATTCCGTGGTGCCGATAATTTGCCTTATGAGAAAGTCGGCAAAAACGAGCCAGTTTGCATCGCTGATGAAGTGCCTTTTGATATTCCTGATAGTTGGGAATGGGTTCGTCTTGGAATGATTTCTTCTTATGCCCATACTAAACAAAAAATTAATGCTCAAAATGCCCCGGCAGATATGTGGCTGCTTGACCTTGAAGATATTGAAAAAGGTGGAAGGCTTTTAGAACGAAAAACTGTTGGTGAACGAAAATCTGTCGGAGATAAAACTTTTTTTGAAAAAGGTGATATTTTATATAGCAGGCTTCGACCATATCTATTGAAAATTTTAGTTGCAAATGATTGTGGAATTTGTACACCTGAAATTGTGCCTTTTAAGGTTTTTGGAAAACTCGACCCAGAATACATTGTTAGCTTCTTGAAATGCCCATATGTGGATGCTGTCATAAACTCGGTCACCTATGGGGTAAAAATGCCCAGAGTAGGTACAGAAACAATGACCGGATTTCTGGTGCCAATTCCTCCGCTTTCTGAGCAAAAGAGAATTGTTGCAAAGTTGAGAGATATGACACCGCTTATTGACAGCTACTCCGAAGCGTATGACAGAGCCTCAGATTTGAATCAAGAGTTCCCAGACCTTCTCAAAAAATCCATCCTTCAAGAAGCTATTCAAGGAAAACTCAAATCTAAAAATCAATTTGACGAATCTGTTTCTGTACTTTTAGACCGCATCAGAGCTGAAAAACAAGCACTTGTTAAGGCTGGTAAAATCAAAAAAGATAAGAATGAGTCTGTTATTTTCAGAAGGGATAATTCTTATTATGAGAAATCAGACGGAATTGAGCGTTGCATTGATGACGAAATTCCGTTTGAAATACCAGAACACTGGTGTTGGAGTAGACTTGGACAAATAAGTACATATTCTCAAAGAAAAGAGATTATTAATGCACAAAATGTTTCAAGTGATATATGGGGGCTTGACCTTGAGGATATTGAAAAAGGCGGAAGATTATTGCAAAAAATATCTGTCGGAAGTCGCAAATCAATTGGAGATAAAACAGTTTTTAAAAAAGGGGACATTTTGTATAGCAGACTTCGACCATATCTATTAAAAATTTTAGTTGCAGATGACAGTGGAATATGTACATCAGAGATTGTACCTTTTACAACCTACGGTAATATTTATAATGAATTTATAGCATTATATCTAAAATCACCATATGTAGATAATTTGATTAATACAATCACTTATGGTGTAAAAATGCCAAGAGTAGGAACAGAAACGATGGTAAATTTATTGGTTCCGCTTCCACCAATATCAGAACAATACAGTATTGTTTCTGTATACAATTCTCTATTGTCATTTATCGAGCAATTATAATTTTTTGAATCTATAGTCATAAAAAAAGATTTTGATATGATAACTAAAATATAAAATAGCAAGAATGGGCAAAGTTCTTGCAAAAACACTACAGCATACAAGGATAACGCAATAGGCAATATATTCTACAGTGTGTGTTTAATAAAAAATGAGGCTCTGCTATAAAAACAGAGCCTCATTTATTTTTATACAGATTTTTTTAATGCTTTATAATTTCTCCACAGACGATTGAAGGCAAATGCTGCTGCTTGAAGTGTGCGTTCTTCGTTGTTGCCATCGAAAATATGTCCGTGACCATCCATTACCAGTTTGTTTGTATCATCAAAAAGTCTGGCAATAACAAGTCTGTCATCAACAATACAGTCCAAGTAAAGTCTGTCGATGGTTATTTTTTTTAGTAATTCTTCAGGGAAATTTATTGTTGACGGAACCAAGTTTTCATCAAAAACCACATTGTATAAATATCCCTGTGATGTCGGAGAATATTTTTTGTTTGTAACAAATCCTTGTTTGTTACAAAATTTTGAGATTTCTTTTGTTCTGAATTCTTTGGGTAATTCTGCATAATTTACAATTTTGATTCTATCTGAAACTTTTATCAATTTTTTATACTCCTTTTTTAAGTTGTTTATATATCAAGTGCTTCAATTATTTTCATAATATACATAATATTTTCAAGAACATCATTTTCCTGTTTTATCTTTTCAAGCCGTTTCAATTCATTAGTGAGTTCCACAAGGTACTGTTCAAGATATTTCTGAACCCTGATATTCGGATGCACTGTTATTTCCTTGTTCATCAATCTTCTCATAATATACTCTTGTTTCTGAAGTCCTGATGTTCTGACTTCCATATCAAGCTGATATGCTTCTTCCGGGGACAGGTTGAAGGTGACTTGCTTGCACCTCCACCTGCCCTTTCTGTCTCTTTTCTTCTCGGACAATTAATCACCTCCTGTCATTTTTTCATTGAGAGCATCTGCAATCTTCTGGTCTGTACCTTCATATCGATGTGTGTAGTAATTCGTCATATTTATTCTTGAGTGTCCTGCGCGATATGCTATATCAACTGAATTGCAACCCATATTTGCCAACATCGATATATTTGAATGACGAAAACCGTGAAGTGTGATTTTTTTGACATTCGCAGCTTCAATGGCTTTCTTCAATTTATCATAAAAAGTGCTGTATGTAATAGGGAAGATTCTTGTATTCTCATCAATGTCATAGAAACCACTAATGTATTCTTTCAGCTCCTGAGCCAAATCTGCAGGTATGCTAAATGTTCGGACGCTGCTGTCATTTTTCGGCTTTGTTATAACATCCTTTTTCTTAATCTTCTGATAGCTTTCATCAATTCGGATTGTGTTATTTTCGAAATCAATATCAGAGGGAGTAAGAGCCAACAATTCCCCTCTTCTCAAGCCACACCAGAAGAGTACCTGAAACGCATAGTAGAAAACCGGGTCATATTCAAGCTCTTTTATGAATCTTCTGTATTCTTCAATTGTCCAGATTATTTTTTCTTTACATGTTTTTTTGCCGATTCTATCGACATCTTTCATCACATTTTTTCCTAACTTATGATACTTCATTGCATAATTCAATACTGCGTTGAGCTGTGTTTCCATGGAATACCAATAAGAAGGTGCATATTCTATTTCTGCATCATCAATTAATTGACTCTGCCATATTCGAATGTCATTTTCATCAATTTGATGCACAACCTTATCCCCGAGATAAGGGAGAATTTTCGATTCGAAGATATTTTTTTTGTTCTCGTGTGTATTTTCATTTATTCTCTTCTTTTTCAGCAAATCTTCCAAATATTCTTCAACAAGTTTACTCATTGTCATTATTTCATCAGGAGTTCTGATTGCTTCTTTTTTCCTAATGATTGCCGGCAAATCCTTTTCAACCCATGCATTTGCATCCTTTTTCTTTTTAAAACCTCTTTTGCAAGTTCGGTGTTTCTTCCCGTCTGGACTTATGTAAGTATAAGCTACTCGATAGGGACTATTTTTATCTTCTTTATTTTCTTTATAAATATTAACTGTATAGTTGCTCATTTTTCTTTCCTCCTTTTATGCTGCCTTAAAAAACTTACTCATAAAGTAACTTCTCTGAACCTTGCCTTTGAAAGTCAGATAGCCCTGTTCTTTAAGTTCATTATTTAATTTAACGATAAGTTTGCATGCATATGAATATGAATATCCTAAAAATTCTGCTACTTCATTTGGTGTCATAAATTCATTTGTTGAGTTTGTCATAATTTTGAATCCTTTCATTTAATATATTTATTTTTATATAATTAAGAAAAGAGAAAAAAGGTGCACTCAAATAGACCATCACGATGCGATAGTTTTTGATTCAAGATTCATTCAAAGGGAAAGTATCAAAACTCACTCTTTCATAAATACTTCAAAAAATCAATAACTACATTGAGTTCTCACGTTTTTTCTCTTTAAACATTTCTTATTCACTTTTCTTTTACAATCATTGAACCTCTTATATATAATGTAATTGTATAGCTCCCGCTTACCGTTAAGATTACATTTTGTTCAATTTTGAGGGGCTCTATTCGATTGTGTCATTATTATAACACGGGTTTTTTTTATTTGTCAAGTACTTTTTCTAAAAGAAGTGATAATTATTTTTGCATTACTTAAATATAGGACAAAACAAAGAAAAACACTTGACATTTAAAATAAATAACATTATAATTATGTAGAGGTGAATATGTTTGAAACAAAATGATTTATATTATATTGGCTATGGAATCATTATATCATCAGAAAATAAAACGCCACGACAGTTAATGAACTCAAAGGCATACAAGCAATTGCGAGCATGTTTTTTGAATGAAATTGTGATGGAGTCAACAAAACAGGTTGGAGATGAGCGTCCCGTTTTAAAAAACTTAATAATGAAATATCAGTGTTTTGCAAAGAATGTTTTTGTTGTCCCAACATTAGAAACTCTTGGTGGGTCAATGGACGAAATAAAAAAGAACTATAGGGAAATGTCACTTGTTTCACATATTGTAATATTGAATCATCCCGAATTATCAACAATTACATTGCAAGGACAAATCCTGATACCCCATACAGATATTATTCGCCGAAACGAATTAGTTGCTGAGGTTGCTGCAATGAAAATCAGCAATAGAGGACGAAAAGCTGTTTCCCCCGATGCAAAATTTCGAAAAGTGTTTTGGGCATGGCAAAACTTTTTTATCGGAACAAATGATGTTCTTAAATTATTAAAGTGTTCAACAGCAACCTTGTACGCAGTTAGCAAAGATTTTATGACAAACTCAGCATATTTTGTCCTATATGATGTTGAATTTAATAAATATATGGAAGATTATGAAGACAAACCTGTCAGAGGTGTAACTGTTGATGAAGAAATAAAAAACATTATCTTAACTTATCAAAGAACATATACTGAATGGAATACAGTAGATATGTATAATGTTATTTCTTCTCTTGAAATCAAACCAAAGTACATCGATAAAGACTATATTCGATTGCGCTTAAATTTTTCACAAGGAAAATCAGCAATGGCTACAGCTACGAAAAAATATTCAAAAGGTCCTGAATATGTAAAGCAACTTGAAGAAGAGTTAAGCAAAATGTAATCCTATCGACGGTTATACGAGAGTGAAAACTCCGTATAAACGGCGATGTTGAAAACCGTAATACGGAATCCTGACGAAAGTCAGGATTTTTCTTTTGCTTCAGAAGGAAACCATACATAATTATAGCGATATATGTGATGATATGGGATATTCAAGAAAGGAGAAAGCTAAAAAAACAAGGTCAGGATATTTATCAGGAACCATAACCTGAATAAAAAATGTGGGTGATTTTACTTAACAATAGATATTTGATAAATAGAAAGGGGTTATAAAATGGGTCATAAAAATAAGAAAAGCTTGAAGCAGCAAGTGGATGAAGAGCTTCGCAGTATGTTGGCTATCGGTCAAAGCAAGCACGCAGATAAAGCAACGGGAGAAACTTCAACGAAAATTTATTCTTATGGCACCTTAAAGGCATATCAGCAACAATGTATTGCATTTGCTGTGTATTGCAAGCAG
>CAYVTA010000086.1:0-8929 GCA_964454355.1 uncultured Eubacteriales bacterium
TATTACCGTCCATAGTTTTCATTTTTCTTGCCATGGATATATTTCCTCCTTGAATTATATATAAGGTTATAGGGTAATTCACCAAATAATATAATACTACTTTACAAGCAAAATGTAAAGTAGTATTTAATGCAAAATATAATAAAATTTTATGTTTTTTTCGGGCAGCTTGACAATATTTTAACAAAGTTCCGTTTGTCACTAAAAAAACAAACAGCATCAGTCGTAGCTCAACTCATAATATTCTGTAATATCAACGATTCTTGCTTTTATCTCTGTGATATGCACATTTGCAGTAATATCAATATTCATCGTTTGATTAATTGACTGCACCTGCATCGTTTTGCTGTTATAAATCAGCGTCACTGTACAATCAGTGTAATTAAAGTTGATTTCACTCAAAGCAAGAGATGAAACAGCGGTAATCTGTTCAAGTGCATCATAAGGATCGAAGATTCCGCTTATTGCACTTTGGGTCGATGTGGTACCGGCAGGAACTATCTCGGGATTAAGCTCATCTTCAACGGTGATAACGAGTTTATACATATCATCACCCATTATCTCACAGTATGCATTCTTGATTTTTTCCGAATCGGTCAGAATACAGCCATAAGATGAATTTGCAACAGGCAGCTTATCTGCATTGCCTGCAACATATGACCGCTCATCAGCCGCAGTCTTTGAGGTAACATATCTTTCGATTATGGGAAGAACAAGCCCGCCCAAACCTCCCAAGGTTTGATACTCTGTGGGCAAATTCTGATATCTCATCATTTTGAAGGCGGGTGCATCTGTTTTGAGCTGATTCATAACTGCAGTGTACTCTTCAAGAATTGAGGATGCCGCAAGCAGGGACTTATCCGTTTTAATTTCACGAACGGTTCCGTCAGTATCACGGACCGAGATCGTTGTTGTGCCCCAGCCCTCTCTGTATTCTTCACCCTCCGCATCAGTGATAATTTCATTTTTTGAAGAGGAGTCGCCGTCTGAAAATGTAGTCGCAACGGCAATTGCAATTGCCGCAAACAATACAATCACAACAAGCAAAACAATGAAAAGCTTTGCTGTGGACTTGTTGTTTTTGTTCTTTCCGGCAGGTTCATTTTCATATTCAGGCTCAATGACATAACCGTTAACGTTAGTATTATCGCTTCCGTCTTCCGGCACAATATCAATAACTGTTTCCCGGCCTACAAATTCAACGCCGCAAAATCTGCAAAAACGTGAATCATCATCAATATTATTATTACAATTCGGACAAATCATGTTAATCCGTTCTCCTTACATCAAATCAGCAAACATTGACAGGAATGCAGCTGATTCATAGCCTTTGAGGGTGAGCATATCTCCGGGAATGGAGAGAGAAAATTTTGACATAATGAATTGAGTGTCTACCTGACCGTTAGTTCCGATATCAAGCTCTACAAGCTCATCGTTTACAAAATAAAATTTAAAAAAGTCGCTTTCGGTTTTATTGTATTCATAGCATACACCTTCCTGACCGTTGACGGTAACAGCGGTTATTCCCACAAGGTTGTCCTTGATTGCATCATAGTCAACATCACCGAAATCAAAATCAAAGAGATCCATTGAAAGACCGAACATTTCCATAACTGCGTCAGTAAGCTCACAATATTGTTTCAAAGCTGTACGTTTAAAATAAATAGCACCGTCAATTCTGAGAACGGAAACTTCAATTCCTTCGAGATTTGTTGCCATTTCAAAATTATCGCCGTCAAAAGCAATCGTTATAGGAGAGCCGCCTGCCTCATCATAAAGTGCACCTTCCATGTAACATGAACGGTCAAGGAAGCCCTTAACCTGAGCTGTACAAACATCGCTCACCTCAAGCTCCTTGCTGTCCGAAGCATTGCCGTCGCCAATAATGACAGGACTTACGGAACCGACATCCTCACTTATTGTAGTGGTAGCTTCGTTTACGATACTCTGTATATACTCTGCATATTCATCCTTGGAAATCTGCTGACCTTCGGTATCGGTGAAGCTTTCCTCTTCAAGAGCATCTTCAAGAGCCTGATAGTCTATATCCCCCCAAAAGGATGTATCTGTCACTTCAGCTTCAACATCAGCAGCGGAATCATCTCCGCCTTTCTGTGTAAAGAAGAAAACAAGTCCGCAAATAACCGCAACAAGTATAACGGCAACAATAATTAGCGTTGTTTTGTTGTTTTTCTTAGATTCTTCAACAGGGACAACACCCACTGTATTTTCCACATCAAAAAGAACATTCTCGTTGACTTCTTCATTGTTTATTTCTTCATTTTCTTTGTTAAAATTCATATCCTCGTTCATTTTATTTCCTCCTGTTTAAATTAAATCTTTCATAAATGAAATCATATTTGTTTTCTTGTACCCGTTAAGAGAGATCTCATCATCTGAAAAATCAGCCGTAAATTCATCGGCACGCAACACACTTTTTGCATTTCCGCTTTGGTCAAATTGAGATATCTGCTTAACTTCATCATCAACTGTCACAAATTCCAGATGATTTTCCCCTTCTTCATATATATAGCATACCGCCGGTTCAGAGTTATACAGCCCTTCAACTACCGACGACGGAGAATAACCGTCAAACTTCGCTTGAGTAAACTCAAATTTAAGTGAATCCAAATCAATACCGATTGTTTTTTGAAGCGATTCACTTAAATGAATATACTTTTTCTCCGCCGGGTTTAAAAGATACAACTTACCGTCAAGACAGAGTATCCCTATATCCATTTCTTCCATCTCGGAATAAACGATAAAATTCTCTCCATCCATGGCAATTTCAAAAGGAGAACTTGAACCGTCCTGAATCATATTTCCGTCAAAATAATACTTTCCGTTAAAAAATGAATCGATTGTGCCCAGTACAGTATCACTCTTTTGAGCTGACTGTTGAGTTTTGACTGTTGTCTGCTCAATATATTCCTGTGCAGACACCTTATCGGTTTTATTTTCATTTGCCGATGAACCGTTAATTGTTGTGGTTTCTGCCTTAAAAGCAGCTGTAACAGTTGTCTCAATGTCATGTGCTTCAAATTCAGATGCTAAATCCTCATTCATAGCTTCAAAGCTTATTTCAACATCATCACTCATTGAAACAGGAGATGTATCTCCTTCGTTTTCTAAAATAAAAGAAACATCATTGTTGTTTTCGTCATTGTTTTTTGATTTTGTTACAAAAACTGTTATAACGATTGCAACAATCACAACTATGGCAATAATTGCAATAATAATATATTTATTTTTCAATTTTCTCATTCCTCGATATCAAAACTCATTTTCATTCTATCACAACAGAAACTATAATTCAAGATTATAATTTAATTCGCAAATCGGCTGCAAAGATTACTCCTTACACAACATTAAAAACAAACTTTAGGCCGATGGGAGTCAAGCTCATCACGCCACTCAATAAAATCAAAAGGAAACCACCTTGCCGAGTTACGGAAAGAAGTTTCCTTTTTTGCAAACAGTTACATTGTTCCCTTGCTCGCATTTTTAAAATGCAGCTCTTTCATGCCCTCAACCTCATCACAAACAGGCTTAAGATTACACGTATCACAATCAAATTTAATACTGTTCATTACATGATTAAGGGTTTCGGTTATGCTGTTATTTTTTTTTGCTATTTCCTCAAGCTTACTGTAATCTGCTTTTATGTCAGTTATAAAGATCACCCGTACTGCCTTTACAGCAGAGTTCTCCTTGTATTTATTTATAAGCAAGCTTCCGATTTTCTGAAAACTGATTCCGTTTTTCAGAGCATTTTCAGACACACGTACAGCCTCTTTATGAGCACGAGAAGAAGTCCTTATCATATAGCCTTCCGGAAAATGATGATATTTTACATACTCAATTTTTCTTATGAGATTATATGCTTTCTGCTCATCCTTTTCGCTTTCAATCTGCACAAGAGATATTCTCGCAAAAGACCGATTTTGAGCAATATCCTGAAGATCATCGCCAATCACAACTATGCCATCACTCAGTTCATCATCGGTAACAAGATTAAAGCCTGTTCCGCTGAGTTCAAAGGCTGCATCTCTTTGTAAGATCACCTGACTGTAACCGATATCCTTCCATAAATCTTTGCAGCATGAAAATTTTTTTTGAGGCAAGTTTTCAGTCAGACGGAAAACATCTTTAATCAAAGAATCAAAAAAATTCATTATAGTTTTTTATCCCTCTTCATTTTGTCATAGCGATTCTTCCACAGCCAATCATAAACAACTCTGACCAACTTCATGTCAAAATTAAACCAATAAATTACAAATGTAACTATAAAGAGGCACAATATGACTCCGAGTATAATTAAAATAACATCCATATCAGTTCACCTTTGCAAGGCCTTTCTGTCTTGCGTACTCTGCTGCACCGAGAGCACCCATAAGCTGCGGATCGGTTGAGAGTTCAACAACCTTAATCTTAAGCACCTTTTCAATAGCTTTTTTAAGTCCGTCATTTTTTGCACAACCGCCTGTAAGAGTAATACTGTCTGTTGCGCCGGCTTTTTTTGCCATAACAAAGCATCTCTTTGCAACCGCAAGCTGAATACCGGCAGCAATTTCATCCATAGGCTTACCCTCACCAACAAGAGAGATAACCTCACTTTCAGCAAAAACCGTGCATTGAGCAGTTATCGGGATTGTATTTTTTGCATTAAGAGAAAGCTTTGAAAATTCCGGCAATGACATCTCAAAAGCATTTGCCATTGCCTCATAAAATCTGCCGGTACCTGCAGCACACTTATCATTCATAGCGAAATTCTTAACCGTACCGTCAGTATCTATGGAAATACCCTTAACATCCTGACCGCCGATATCAATAATAGCTTTAACCCCAGGATTTGTTACATGAACACCCATAGCATGACAACTGATTTCAGAAATGTTTTCATCAGCAAAAGGCACCTTGTTTCTGCCGTATCCAGTACCGATAAGATAAGAGAGATTTTCTGCTGTATCAAGCCCGTCAACCTGTGCAATTGCATCATTTAAAGCAATCTGGGCACTCATAACGGGATTGATTTTACTTCTGTTTGTAACATTGGCAACCATCTTGCCGTTTTCATCCAATATAACGCACTTCGTATAGGTTGAGCCTACATCACATCCACCAAAATATTTCATAATCAAAAATCTCCTTTACCATGCTAAATCATCTTCAAAGTCTAAAAGCGAAGCATCAAGAGGCTCCTCCTGAAGAACCGTCTGCATATACTTGTTCACCTGCTCACGCATATCTCTTCTTGATATGGTTCTTGGGTCCATAAGATCCTGCTTGACCCAAATGAAATTAACATTTCGTTCTCTTGCCTGATCATCAAAGATACCCGTAAGACCGTCCATACCCTTGCAAGATATCTGGTCATACATTATGACTGTGTCAGCGTTGTATTCTTCAACAATTCTCCACAGCTCATCAACGACATTTCTGTAACCGCCCTTTGTGTGCTTACGCATTATTGAACGCTGATATGTCTTTGCAAGATCTTTAAGTGATTGCTCTTTATCTTCGGTATTAATTTCAAGATATGAGATCATTGTCTCCATATCCATAACAACATTCATACCCCAACAATTTTCGAGCCAGTTAGCAAAGCTTGTGTAATAATTTGCAGGACAAGACCATACGACTGCTCTGTGCCGCATTTCTTTTGATACAGGAGTTTTTTTCTCGTATGCCTTCATCATTATTTTGTTTACCTTTTCATCAACCTTAAGGAATTTCTCGTTAGAGCCGCCTGAAAGGTTAAAATAGTAAATTCTGTAAAGCCAAAAGCATGCACCCGTCATTTGAGGATAAGGAGTTTTGTTTATATCCCACTTCTGACGTTCATATTCAAGCTGTTTATTATAATCCTTCATTCTTGAAAAATAAGCATCCCAGTCAAATTTTTCGCCCGTCTGCTCTTCGATAAACGCTATAAGAGCTTTGATTTCTTCAACAGCATATTCCTGGACATCTTCACCATCATAACGAAGAGGAACACCAAAGCAATAAGTGGGTAGATTGAGTCTTCTGTCCAAAAAAGATGAATTCATTATAGAACCGTCGCACGGCATATTTGTACCTATCATACAGCAACCCATTTTCGGATAATCGTCTTCAATAGCAACCCCTGCTTCTGCACTGGGAAGAGGGCATACATCAGCCGGAACGCCAAAACTTTCCGTCACCTCAAGATAAGGCGGAGTAATCTGCTGATCAACCATTGATGAAAGAAAAATCGGTAACGTCTGCAAAGGGACGGGAATAAGATTCGGAAAACCTGTAAAAACCTCATTAGGCACTATTTCATCCATAAGCACAATTTTTTTAGAAAGCTTATTTCCCGGATTGATTTTCTCATCTGCACGCAAGGAAATATTTATCAGCTTTGTAGTGTGCTTAACAATCATATTGTAATGAAGATGTGCCATGCGCAACTGAGGTCCTCTTAATCCGGCCACATGGCGATCAAGAAAAGCTGGTGTTGAAAGGTAAGAGGACATCCATCGATATCGCCAAATCCCCTTTATCGTCGATACAGGAGCTTTAAGTACCATTTTAATCATATCTTTCCAGGTAACGAGCCAACGGTAATAGTCATACATTGTATCCTTAAAGCCTCTCCATTCTCTGTGCTTGAGTATGGCAGTATGTTCTTTATAAAGATTACCGTAATTATCCATTTTTCTTCACCTGCCTGTCTTTCTGTATCTTTTTAATTTCAAGACTCTCAACAAAAGCTTGCACTCGAGTGCGAAGCTGTCCCGAAGCCGAAGCAGTATACTGTCTGTCAACGGCAGCAGTGGGCACACCGTAATCATTGTTCATAACATAAGAAGCCAACGCTCTTTCATATCCCCAGTATTCACAAAATTTAAGCTGTTCGTACATTACCCCATCTGCATGATACTCGTCAACAAGCTGCTTTACATAATCACGTCTTTCCTGCACTTTTTCATGACTCATGTATCTGGGACACTGGCTTGTTTTAAGATAATGAAGACAAATCTGCGAAAGCACATCTTCTCCATCATTGATAACGATTTCCTGTCTTCCGGGAAGAGCACCGAAACAGTATCTGTCAGCAACAACAAGAGCTCCGCTATCCTCTATGAGTGATGTAAACTCAGGATCATCCATTTCTGAACCTACAACAACAATTTTGGCTCTGTAGTTCTTTTTTGTATCAGGCTCTCTTGTTTTAAGCTCCTCGGCAGTTTCACGAAGTGACGGCAATATAAGAGCTTTAGGACAACAATATGTAATAAGATTAAGAATGTGATATTCATAGCCCGTTATTCTCGGATTATCTTCCTTTCGGTAGTTGCCGATTTCTGTCATAAGACGGCAAACTTCGTTATGCTCTTCAACAGCTTTCAGAAGTGACGCATCAGATGTATCAACACCATAAACCTCACTAAGCTTGTCAAGAATTTTAAGTCTTGTCTGGTTTGTGTAATGTTTGACTGTATGCTCCTGAATTTTAAACGGCATATCAAGGAATGTTACAAAAAATTTTTCTTCCGGAACAAGCTCAAGCAGTTCAAAATGCTCCGCTGTTCTGTTCATTTCAGAACAAGTTTCAGAAGCTAAAAGAGCGTTAAGAAAATTGTAGCCGCCTTCAATAGCTCTTTCAAGAATTGCCTTTGAATAACCGCAAAGGAAATTACTCATATAATATGTTGCGATGTCCATAGAACCGGTACGGGGAGCTCTGAGCCTGACAGAAAAACAATTTCCGCAGTTGAGAAGAACCTCGGGAATATGATAGCAAGTATAGCCCAAAGCAATACCGCCGTCAGATTTTGCCTTTTGAACAAGCTCATTATTCGCATCAAGCAGAAGTTTTTCAAATTCATAAAGATGCTTTAAATCGTTCATATTCTTCTCCTTTATAAAATTTCAAGTTTTGCAAGTGCTGTTCTCGCTCCCTGAACAACATTTGAATCATTAGGTAATTTAGTAATGTCCTTACCCTCAATATCGTAAATAGCAAGGTTTTTATCATTGCCTATATAAGACAAAACAGGGATATTCTTTGTATCTATGTGTTCAATAATGCTTTCATCGGGAATACGGTTAACTATAGCACCGATTTTTTTATACATAACAAGCTCATCAGCAACACTTTTTATGGTTGATATTACCTGAGTACCCTTTTTGCTCGCATCTGTTACAAGAAGCAGATGTGTAACCTTTTCCATAACTCGACGGTTAATTTGTTCAACTCCGGCTTCACCATCAATAACAACATAATCAAAATCTGACGAAAGAAGGCTGATTACTTCCTTTAAGTATGCGTTTATTTTACAATAGCAACCTGCACTTTCAGGTCTACCCACTGCAATGAACGCAAAACCGTCAGTCTCTACAAGAGCTTCAAAAATTTTATATCTTGCATCTCCTAAAAGTTCAATTGCAGCCTTTGTATTACCGTCCTCGACAGTTGCAACAATTTCTTTCCTTATGTCGTCAATTGTTTTTTCAACTTCAATACCGAGTGCCGTTGAAAGTCCAACAGCAGGGTCAGCATCAATTGCAAGTATTTTTTTGTCAGGATAAGCTTCAACGAGAAGCTTGACAATTGCGGCAGAAATTGATGTCTTCCCCACACCGCCTTTGCCCGACAGTGCTATGATCGTTGCATTATTCTCCATACAGATCTCCTCTTATATTCAATAAAATATAATTAAATATATTTTATCATTTTTTTTGATTTGTTGCAATAGATTATGCAAATATTCAATCCTGAAAAATCAATAATTACAATAAAGCACAGTTTTCTGCAAAACAAGAAAACATCTTAATATATATCAACCACTGTTCCCAAACTTGGGGGAGGAATAAGATATTCCTTACATAAAAACAGAAACCATCAAACGCCGACTACCCGTAAGGCAGTATTTGTTTCTCAAACAAAATTCCCTGTATT
>CAYVTA010000087.1:0-8516 GCA_964454355.1 uncultured Eubacteriales bacterium
TATTATAGCATATATCTGCTTTAAAAGCAACAAAATTTTTATTTTGTGGCGTTCGCCCTTTTGAATATCAATATTCAAAGCGGACATAGCCCCTAGCCTCCCCGGCTAGGGGTTTCTTCATGCCCTCACGGCCTGACACATGACCTTGACACAACCGAAACGGCCCTTGTGTCATGTGCCATGGACACCCTACCACGACCACCACGGCCCCCGGTGTTCTGCCCACGCCTCCCACGACCATAGCGAAGCTGGGAGCCGACGGTACAGTCTCCCGTGGGTGCTGTGCGCCTCACTCGGCGGTCCTGAACTAGCTAGGGCCACTGTACCATGTCGGACAATAGCCCGGTTCCTTGTGGCCCGGATTAGGGGCTACCAGCCTCTGCCCAGCCTCCGATGACCTGACATCCCACTCTGGCTACCGTGCGCCCCTGCGCCCAGCTTGCCTTATGCTGTTGCCTATCTCCGCCGCCATCAGGCGGACGGCGGTACGGCCTCCCGGCATAGTGGTGTCGGGTGCCGGGCTACAGCGAAGCGACAGGGCGGCTTAGGGCCCCGGTGTTCTGCCCACGCCTCCCACGACCATAGCGAAGCTGGGAGCCGACGGTACAGTCTCCCGTGGGTGCTGTGCGCCTCACTCGGCGGTCCTGAACTAGCTAGGGCCACTGTACCATGTCGGACAATAGCCCGGTTCCTTGTGGCCCGGATTAGGGGCTACCAGCCTCTGCCCAGCCTCCGATGACCTGACATCCCACTCTGGCTACCGTGCGCCCCTGCGCCCAGCTTGCCTTATGCTGTTTCCTTTCAAAGTGATAGCGTGGACGTCGGCCTTGAGCGTTTCCACTTTTTGACTACGAGGACTGTTTGAGCAGCCGATTAAGTAACGGTCACAATAATTTAGCAATCAAGGCGCATTTTTTTCTGCGCCCTAAATTGTTGTGACTGTTACCGGCTGCGAGTTCCGCAGTGGCAAAAATGGAAATGTTCAAGGTCGGCAAGCCGGATCGTTTTGTTTGTTTGCCACGCTTATGTCTTGTCTTGTTATGTTTGAATCACTTCTTGATTCTTCTCCCCTATCCTCAGCCCCTCCCCTCTTTCATATTGGTCCATTGATTGATCCATGCTTGTACGATATCGTTGCTATATTCTTCAGTTTTGCACATAAATTCAATATCACTGACCGATGTTCTGCTAATAGCTGCTTCAAAGCTGATGTAATGCCCACATGATTTAGCGTATTCTATAAATCCATCTATTTCTTTTCGGGGAAAATAGCCGATGTAGTAATTGGGTCCTGTCCAGATCGTGCAGATATATGCGTCTTTTGTTTCGCAGACTAAATGTACATCTTTTTTGTATTGCATTATTCTACCTCTTTTCTTCTGTTGCCACGATGGTCAACTGTTCTGCCAGCTCCCAGTCGATCACGTTCGCGATGCAGTCGATCACGGCCTGGGCCGTTTCCTCGTTTTCGGTCTTGTAGGCGTAGATTTCGCAGGTAGTCCACTCGGTATGCTCGGTGTAGTTGTTGGCGTTGCAGCCGATCCCCAGTCCCTGGAGCATCATGCCGGGCCGGTCTACGCGCTTGATCAGGTATTTTGCCATTCTTAGTCCCTCCCCCTCTTATTCGTTGTCCATCAGTCCTAGCAGGTAGGACAGCACGCATTTAAAATCGCTTGCTTTTGCCGATGCTACCAAAGCATGCTGATATTTACCGGAGTTTTCATAGTCCATGGCTGCTTTCCGATTGCGGTCAATATTTTCGTTCAGGTAGTTAATGAGCAACTGTGTTTTCTGTGCGTTTAACTCTTTCATGGTGGTATCCTCCCAAAATATTTTGTTTGCGCTAGCGGAGCGCCTCGCGCTTCGCTTGTCTCCCCCGTAGCGCGCCGGGGACGAAATTGCAATAGAGTATTTTTAGGACCGTGGAATAAGCGCACACCGCATAAAAAAAGATCGCCCCTCGGGGCGATCTTAATATTTAAATCAAAAGCGCATTATGCCGCGAAAGCCTGAAAATACGGCATTGCAATTTTGGCACCGGTGTGATACCCCGCGTGGTCCAGCGGTAAGACGCTGGTCGCCCATCGCAATGGGCGAAATCCCTTTCCCCGCCTGCAGGCGGCGTTATCCAATCGTAGCGTCTTTAATTGGTTGCTCCGGTGTTGGTCCCAGAACTGCATCCATGGCTTCTGCAGCAGCATCGTCAAATCGGTGGATGTGCACGATCTTGTAACCGGCGCTGGTCAGTGCTGCATCGACGAATGCGTCACGTTCCTGGCGGTCAGCTCGTCCATGGGTGTAATCGTCCAGTTCGATGATCAGCTTGACGTGCATTTCCGGGTCGCATAGTACGAAATCGACGTGCTTTGCTTTGATACGGTTAAATTGCTTCTGCCAGTCTTTTTTGTCTTTCCAGGCCTTCGGCTCTATCAGATCTGCAAGCCGGATTTTCGGACATATGACCAGGCCGTGCGCAGCAGCATATTCGCGCATGCCCATGTAATTCTTCCATTCGTATTTCGTCAGCAGCATTTTGGCATCGTATTGAACATCTGCGGCGTCCACTTTTTCGGGCATATCTTTGACCCATTCCTCCAGGATGTTCGCAAGTACAAATAAGACTATGCAGATGATGATACCAGTCCAGCCCATTAGTTATTTCCCTCCCCTTTTGTTGTTTGATAGGCCTGTAATGTAGTCCATTGATACTTTGTAGAATTTTGCAAGTGTGATTGCATGGTGTAAGGGCATCTCTCGGTCGCCACGTTCCCAAAGGGAATATGTTTGCTGTGTTGTGTCGAGTAATTTTGCAATGTCACTTTGTTTTAGATCTTTATCTTCTCGCAGATCTTTGAACCGCTGGTAATAGTACATTGTATCCCCTCCTGAAATCACAGTATCATACACACGAAAAAATGTATTGACTTTACATACAAACGTGTGTAAGATAAGGGTACATACATTCGTGTGTATGATGAATAATTTTAAGGAGGCAAAAACAAATGGAAAAAGTTAAAGTCCTCGGCGTGAAACACGTTGCTTTCGTGAACGAGGAAACCGGGGAGCAGATCTCAGGTAGTCAGCTGTGGCTGGGCGCTGAGACGCCCGATGAGGCATGGAATGGCAATGAGGTATTCAAGATCTGGTTCCCTGAAGGTAACGCCCTCAAGCCGACAGTGGACGCCCTGGAGCCCTACCAGGACATTGAAGTCAGGTTTGACCGCAGGGGCAAAAAGATCCTGGAGATCAATTTGCAGGTGTAATTCCTGCGTGGCAGTTGTTTGACAATTAGTAGGAACGTCGTGATGACAGTCCCGAAGAATGTGGTAGTTTAAGCCGCAGATCCGCGCCGCAGGCGCGGATCTGGGGCACTCGACTCCTTAACATTTTACGGGAGGAAAAAGCATGAGTCACGATGCGGGAACCGTGTACTATGTATCATCGGCTGGCCCGGATCGTGACCATGCTGTCTGGCGTTATACGGATCAGATCTACAAGATCGTGCAGTTTTATACGGTTCGTGTCCGCTATGGTCCAGGCCCGAAAGGTGAACAAAAACACTATGATACTAAATTGGCAAGTAGTATTGCCAGATCGGAACGTGTGATCTTGGAGAAGGCACTGTGCAATCATTGGGAATGGTTCTGTACTTTTACGATTTCCGAAAAAAAAGCCGACAGACGTGATCTGGCGGCTTGGTGGGGCAAGTTCTCACAATGGCTGAGGGATCAGCGGAAAAAAGGTTTTGATATCCGGTACCTGCTTGTACCGGAGCGACACAAGGACGGCTCCTGGCACGCTCACGGGCTTCTGGCGGGCGTTCCTGAGGCTGAATTGGTAACGTTCCGGGAATTGGATGAACAGGGTTACCGGACTGCAGCAGGGCGCAGGCTGCCCAGAAAGCTGATCAAGTCCGGATACTATAACTGGACGGCTTATCAGGAAAAGTTTGGTTTCTGCTCCCTGGGTAAGATCCGCAATCCAGTTGCGACCGGATTCTATATGACCAAGTACATCACCAAAGATCATGACCGGATGGTTACGGATGTAGGGCTGCATAGCTATTATGTCAGCCGTGGGCTTGCCGGAGCTGTGAAGCATGTTGATTTCCTTGGCCGTGATCCCTGGATAGACAATCTCTTGGTGAACAAGTATGATTTCTGCGCCACTGGTATGACCCATGTAAAGCATGGTTTGGATTGGACGTTTCTGCTTGATCAGGCGAATTTTGACCAGTTCCAGTCGTTGGATTTTGGCGCCGTCGCTGCCTGCGGTGAATTGGAACCGGCAGCTTCGGAAGCGGATGATTACTATGAGTTTGAACAATTGGTGCTTAAAATGTGATTCCCTGGCTATGCCGGTGATCAAAAAAATACGAAAGGAGAATGGAATCATGAAGGATGAAATGACTGTACAGGCCCAGAAGCAGGAGTTTCGCGCGTTCCTGACCCGGAAATCTCTGTCTCTGTTCCTGGTCGTTTGCATGCTGTGCATTGGCATCGTTGCGGTATCCGCGGATGAGATCACTGTAGTCACTTCCGCTGACTGGCAGAGTGTTATTGACACTCTTTCTACCCAGATCAACGTTGCGACTATCGTTGCGGTGCTCGTCGCTATCGCTGGTGTGTGCGTTGGCCTGGTGTTCATGTGGTGGGGCGTCCGCAAAGCCACTCATGCGCTCATGTCTGCATTCCGGAAGGGCAAGATCTCTATCTAAGCCCGAAGCAAGGGCAGGGTTTCTCCCCTGCCCTTTTTTCTCTAATGAGGTAATCTATGAGTGATATAAAAGAATATACGCGGGGATCTAAGAATTTAATGCATCTGTTTCGCACATTGCGTTATAAGCTGCTGTTCGCCCGCAATAATCCTGATTATTTTTACCCTGATGGAATTTGGGTTTTCTGTGGCCCCCAGGGATCTGGAAAAACACTTTCCCTGGTGCAGACCTTAAAGGAAATCCTGGAAGATTATCCAAAGGCTATCGTTTGTTCCAATTTGGAGATCAAGGGGCTGGACCGTGAAGTCATCCCTTTTACGGATTATAAGCAGATCGAAACGCTGACAAACGGTATTTACGGCGTTATCTTTGTGATCGATGAAATTCACGTGCTTTGGAATTCTTTGGAGTCGAAAAATATACCTGTTTCTGAAATGGCTTGTATGTGCCAGATGCGCAAGGATCGGCGTCTGATCCTGGCCACGGCGCAGCGGTTGAACCGTATTGCGAAGCCCATTCGGGAGCAGTTGAAATATGTGATAGATTGCCGGTGCGCTTTTGGCGTGTTTCAGGTGAACGATGTTGTAGACCCAAACGACGGTGAGGAAGTTGATGGTCATTTGGAAGCTACAAAGATCTGCACGCGTACCTGGTTCCATCGTCCGGAATTGTATGACAGTTATGACACTTTGTTCAAGATAAATAAAGCACACCGTGAAACAAAATCAAAGGGAGGTCGGAAATAGTGCAGAGTGCAATTGATCTTTACGCAGCAATGATCGCGGAAGCTATCCCTTTTGCGATTGCATTTGAAATCGGCAATTTGATAGTGGGTACATTTCTGCGTGCTGCCTTTGGGGGTAGACTATGGTTCGGAAGATGATCATTTTGCTGCTGGCGCTGTGCGCTCTTGCGGCGGTGCCGCTGAGCGCCAGCGCAGCAGAAGTCTATGACGGTACGATATCCACGACATACATCACCATTTTCCGTGATATTGTGGGTAACGTTGAGCTGGGCGACGACTATGTATTTTATCGCTCTGGACAGTACGAATATACTATGATCGCGGGGAAGCTGACCTATGATGGGAGCACCTTCGCCGCCGATGAAGCGACAAGTTACGTTCTTTCCGCTACGAATAACTACAATTCGACTTATCAATATTACGTTGGATCCGTCAGCTCCTGGAGCCTGTCGCCGGGGTCTGCACTGGTGTATAGTTCTCTTGGCAGCTATCCGGAACTCATCGAAAGGGGTGACCAATATGCGCTTACGACGCTCTTTGTGCTGTGTATTGCTCTGTGTATGTCTCTTATTCGGCCTGTGTTCGATTTCACCATGCGTCGCCGCCGCTGAGGTGGAAGAATTGGCTTATGAGATCATCGACATTGCGGAGCCGGACAAGATCTACAATGATGATGGCACTGTAACTGTATCCTATGATTTCCCGGTTGTTCCTTACGTTGAAATGTACGGTTACCGTGAGAATGAGACGGAGCCTGTCTTGCTTGGTACTGGAACCCATGTGAATTTTCAAAATGGTAAAATTATAGTAACTGAGCCTGCAGAACTTTTGTATGATTGGGATTTTACTTCCTCCCTTACTGATTCTGTCGCTGGTGTAACTTCTACTCTTACAAAATATGCTTATTCTTCCAATCTCCCTGTTCAGGATGAAGCCGGTTTGAATTTTACTCTTGGTGGTATTGTAAATTTAGTGCCGGGTGGCGCGGAACTTTTTTATAACAGAACAGTTGATGTTGACTTTGCTTATAGTAATTTCCCTTCTTCATCTAATTTTATTTTGTTTTCTTTGGTTGATCCTTCTTATGGTCGGTTCGAAGTTGGTCATTTTCCGAATTTTGGTTGGCATGCTAATCAGGGATGGGGTTTTATGGGCTTCGCTTCTAATGGTGGTAAGTATTATGACTGTTTAGATTCTGATCTTTACCCTATTGATTTTTTTAATGGTAAAACTGTGCGTTTGTCCTTTGACTCATTGGGCTATTGTTCGCTGTATTATTCTGATATTGGTAGCGATGACTTTTGCTTTGTTAAAACGTTCTCTTATTATTTTAATACTAGTGATGAAACCTCTTATTATATGATTGGTTCTATTGATGCTACTGACTCTACATCTACTATAACCGGTGTTCGTATTTATGATAATGCTAAAGATATTGAAGTCAATGAGTATGGTATGTTAGATTTTAATATGCTTATTTTTGGTAATTCTCCGCTTGTTTATGATGTTTTGTCTGTTGGTGACATTCGTTCCGGTGAGGAGATCGAATTGTCTTTTGAATTGGAATCGTCTATCACGATTGACGGTGTTGTCGGGATCCCCTCAGCTTCACTGCGTTCTGTGTTCCTGGATGCAAATTTATTACCGATTGGTGCATCGTCTTTGTCCCTGGAAAATGTAGATAGTTATCTTATCTCTGGCGGTACGTTCTCCTATACCTATGATGTAACCGTCCCTTCCGGTGCAGAATACCTGTATCTTTGCCTGGATGGGGATGTTATCGGTACTTATGAAACAGAAAGCTATACGTGGATCCTGGACGGCGTGACCATGACTTGTGACATGTCGGCGGTCGAGGACAGCTCCCGAATGATGTCCGATATCGCGGACAAGCTCCAGGAGCTGGTAGATCAGGCACTGGAAACTAACGAAAGCCTGGATGAGATCAAAGTATTGCTCGAGCAGATCATTGATCAGATGTCCGCCAATGGCTGTGATCATTCCGCTATGGAAGCGCTGCTGCAGCAGATCAGTGATAAACAGGACCAGGCGTTGTCCTGGCTGGAAAAGATCTGGGATGCGATCACTTCCCTACCGGATCAGATCGGACAGACCATGGAAGATCTGTTTGTACCTTCTGAAGAAAAAATACAGGAAGTCACTGAAAAGGCAGATCAGCTGGCTGAGGAAAATTTGGGCGGTGTCGCTCAGGCCGGAGCCGCTGTTGTGGCAATAGCGGAGGCTTTTACTGTGCAAGAAACGAAAGATACAATTATCTTTCCGTCTATTACATTGGAATTCTCCGGTGTGCCGTGGACCTTTGGCGGCTGGGAGGTTGATGTTGTCCCGGATGGCTTTGAATTTCTGGTGGAAACATTGGCCTTGGTGATTGATATCGTCGCAACGACTGCTTTTGTAAATGGTATGAGATCTCGTTGGGACCGCGTCATGGAGGGTTGATATGATCATAGATAAGTTGCTGGATCTCTTATCAACGATTCTGGACTGGCTCATGGGCGTTTTTGATATTCCGGCGCTTCCACCTGAGTTTGAAACGGTTTTGAATACGTTCACCGGGTATTTGACTGCTGGAATTGCGCTGCTGCAGAATTATACGCATATGGATTATTTGCTGACTTTGTTTGCGGTCGTTGTTGCTTTTGAAGTCGGTGTGCGGGCGTATCATGGTATTATGTGGGTGCTTCGGAAGATCCCCATGTTTGGCATTAGCTGAGGTTTTTTATGGCGAAAGATAAGGAAAAAGATTTTGTTGCGTCCGCTCCTCCGTGGGTGATAATCCCCTACTCCGAATATGAAAAGGTGGTCAATATGGCACAGAAAGTTGAAGCGATCGAGGCCCAATACGCCCGGCTCCAGGAACAATATACCGCTATTCGTGGTATGTTCAGTGAATGCCTGACAGCGATTGGAGAAATCCGGGAATATGTCAGCGATTGACCGCTATTCCCTCTTCGGATGTTGGCACCCGGTCAAAGAGGTTATTTTGTGGCGTTCGGTGAGTGGATGGGTGTGTATTTAAGTAAGAATGGGAGG
>CAYVTA010000088.1:0-8448 GCA_964454355.1 uncultured Eubacteriales bacterium
TGCTTTTGGAATGTTTCAAAGCCGTTGACTGTGAAAAAGTCGAGGTCAGATATATTAACTCATTAAGTCCGTTAGCAATCAATGCCAGTGAAGTTTCTGCTGTGATTCTTCCTGTAAGACTTAATCAATAGGAGATGAAGTGTGCAAAATGAAAATCAAAAAAATAATCTCAATATGTAAAACAAAAAAGTGGAATATCCGTAATAATGCAAAGATATCTGAACATGTTGAATTTGAAGGGAGTGAAGCAGATGTTTGAGCAGAGGAAATCAGATACATATAAAAAATCTTTTTGTGTAGGAAGAATAGCAGATTTTTCTGATTTGTGCACGGACAGTAACGGTATGCAGTATATAAAATTCTCCGTTGCCGTGAATCAAAATAAGGACAAACCGGATTTTTTTAATTATATTGCATACAACAGCAAGGCGAGAAAGATTGAGAGATATATCAGCGAAGGTATGAAAAAATTTGTTGTGTTCGGTACCGATGTAACAGGCAGTTACAAGGATAAACACGGAACAAAACACAAAACAAACACAACCGTGTGTCTTGATATTTTTCCTGTTGATAAAAATTCAGCGAATGAAATAATCGTAAGCCTTGAAAGTATATTTAAATCAATCGAGGCTGACCGTATTTTCAGTTTTATAAGGATGTGATTATATGGCGGCTGATTATTATTCCAACAGTCCCGAGCCTTTGTGGTGTGAAGATTGTACCACTTTTGTAATTATGATATGGGCGGTGAAGGTGAGTGTGATATAGATAAGCATGATACCTGGTATGGTTGCCCTATATGTGAGAAATTCAAGCCAAAAGGAGCTCAGGATGGAATATGGATGAATTTGTGGTTGTATTGAAACAGGCGATTATAGAAGTTTATCTAACCATTACAGTACCTATTGAATCCCTTATAGAATCTATGACTGCTATGATGAATGATTATAATGAGCCTATAGGAGATATAGATTACTTCGATTCAGATAAGGCAGACAATAAAGCTTCATTGTTGTTTATTTTTCTTTCGTTACATAAAAAATCAAAAGTGCTATTACAGAAAAATAAACGCATCTACAAGCGGCAGAAGATACCTTAGTGTTATATTACATTATTATATATAAGCAAAAAATCCTAACAGCACCGGTCCGGTGCTATCGGGGCTTGTAATGGGATATTAAATTTACAACCATTTTAATGAGCATATTTTATCACTAAAAAGTATATGCACTCCCCGCCGCAAAAGATAGGGGTGCAGGGGGAAGAAATGCGAGCGGTCTTACTTGTCTTCCCCCTGCATACCTAAGAAAGAAGTGTGTAAAAAAATGAGAAGTTATAATCGTGAGAATCTGATCTTTCACGGCAATTACCTTGATGTTAATGTTTTTCCCGTGTTTACAGATGGCAGACTGAGAGGAAAACGCAGAAAAAAGGCAAAGCCCACATCTGAAGTGCAGCAAGCTCTCAATAAAAAATACGCAAAAAACAAAAACGCTTATTTAATCAATCACAATTTTACACCCAGCGACTTAGTTATTCATCCCACTTATGATGATTATGCTCTGCCTACATCTGCAGAGGAAGCTATCAGAGATATGAAGAATTATCTTCGTAGAATAAAACGAGCACTGCAAAAAGAAGGCAAAGAGTTGAAATATTTTGCAGTATATGAGCAATCAAAAACAAGCAGACACCATCTTCACATTATTATTTCAGGCGGATTAACTTATCTGCAAATACAAAATTTGTGGGGTTACGGCATTGTTGAAATATCACCGCTTTATTTTAATGAGTACGGAGTTGAAGGCCTTACAAATTACATAACAAAAGAAACAAGCGGTAAAAAGAAAATCATGCATTCGAGGAATCTGATAAATCCTCCGAAGAAACAGCGCGACGGTAAGATTTCCCGAGTTAAACTTAAAGAACTTTGCAATTACGATATTGATATAAAGGATTTCTGCAGAAAGAATTATCCCGGCTATGAGCTTGCGGACATGAAACCGTTTTATAACGATGTAAACGGCAATTATTATATAACATTCAGACTGTACAAGCCTGAAATTTTCAAGAAGCGGAGGTGTAGAAATGGCAGTCCGACTGGACAACCGGCAGCTTAAAAAATTGGGGATAGATATTCCTGCTTCTGAGAATAAATATAAAGCTCAGAAAATTACTGTTGACAGAAAAACATACGCCAGTTTGAAAGAAGCTAACAGACATTGTGAGCTTATGGTGCTTGAAAAAGCAGGGATAATATCCGATCTACGGGAACAAGTCCCCTTTGAGCTTATTCCGCAGCAATATGATGACAATGGTAAAGTTTGCGAACATGCATGTAAATACATAGCCGATTTTGTATATAAAGAGAACGGTATAACTGTTGTTGAAGATGCAAAGGGGCTTAAAACGGAGGTTTATAAAATTAAGCGTAAGTTGATGCTGTTAAGATACGGCATCAGCATCAGGGAAATATGAGGGGCTGATATTATGACCTTTAAGGAGCTTAGAGATTATCCTTATGTTTTAAACGCAATAGAACGATATGAAGAAGAACTTGCTGAACTGTATGAAGATTCGGCAGGCTTTATGTCACCCGATATGTCAGGTATGCCACATGGCAGCAGCAGTACAAGCAGCAAGGTTTCATATGGCTATGAGCGTAATGAAAAGAAAATAACAGAGCTTAAGGAAAAATTGAATAATTATCGTGAGCGTTTACATAGATATGATGAATTTTTCAATGCGATTGAAGATGTGCAATTACTGCAATATTTTGAACTGAGATTTAAAAAGCAACTAAGTTGGATTCAGATTTCAACAAAAACAGGCTGTAACAAAAGTCCAGAAGCAATCAGGCAATTGTGCTACAGATATTTAAAAGAAACAGAAAAATAAAGCTGTGTTATATCTGTTATGTTTTTATGTGTTAAACTGATATTGTAAAATGTTGGGACTTAACCTGACATTTTATACACACTTCGTTCTAAGTGAAAGGCACCGCCATTTCTGACGGTGCTTTTTGCTTACTCTTTTTTACTTTCGGCTATCTCTTTGAGTTCCTTAAGAACAAGCCTCTCAACATACGGCGGGCATTTTCTGACGCCTGCTTCCCAATCTTGGATTGTTCTTTTTGGAATCTCAAGCTGGTCGGACATTGCTTGTTGTGTAAGACCTGCAGCAAGTCTTGCTTCTTTTAGTGTCATGTTATTGCTCCTTTTTGCTGTTCAAGATCTTAATGACGGCTGTAACGGCAAATACAACAGAAGAAATGCCGAACAGAACACCTGCAACACCTTTGCAAATCAATGCAAGAATGATTGTGGAGCAGGACAAGATAATAAACAATACGCTTGACATTTTCATAGAATTACAGTAAAATGAGGATAGGCAAGGGTACTTGGGCTTTCACCCTTTCCCCTTTTGCTTACCGTTTCCGTTTTCGCTTGCTGGGCTTTCGGGACGGTTTCTTTTTGTTTTGGACGATTGTTACAATCAATGCGATTGTTGAAACTATGTTCGACCAAACACCTAAGATAATCATTATCTTATCCTCATTCACTTTGTCACCTCCTTTACTGTGTCTATATTATAGCACGCAATGCGTACTTTGTCAATACTTTTTTGAAAATTTTTTTAATTTTTTATATGATTCTGCAGTCCGTCAGGGCTGTTTTTTTTGTCTTAAACTATCATAAATATTTTTCGGCATATTGTTCAGTAGGTACTTCCCAGCGTAAAAATAGGTACGGGGCAAAAGAAGCCCGGGGTTTTTACCCACAAAAACGAAAAAAAATATCGTGTTTCGTTACGCAAAAAATGAAATCCGACAAAATTAACAAAGAATTATAAAGGTCAAAAAACGAAATGAGGGTAATTGAATGTCTGCGAAAAAAAATATGTCCGATACGGTTTCCACTCAAACGGAAATTCCGGAGTATTGCACGAGTGCCGGCATTGCAAAATTACTGGGCAAATCAGTTCGCAGAATACAGCAAATAACTGCTGACGGCATTATTTCAACAGAGAAACTGCCTGGAGTTGCCCGAAAATATAAAACTGCTGATACCGTTCAGAAATATATTGAATATATCGAAAAAAAGCAGAAAGAAGATGCTAACGGCAAAGAAGCATTAGAGCTTAAAAAATTACAAGCTGAGATTGCCTTGAAAGAAAGCCAAGGTGAATTACACAGACTGAAAACTGAGATTGCAAGCGGTAAGTATATTTCGATAGAAGATATAAAACTCGATTATGAACACTTCTTTGCAATATTCAAGAAATTTGCAACATCACTTCCATCTCGAGTATGTTCACAGCTTACGGGATATATGGATACTGTTGCATTAAGGTCTCTTGAAAAAGAGCTTAATGCAGATATCGTATCCGCATTAAAAAGCTTTGTTGTAGCTGCTGTTGAAAAGGATGAATAAAATGCCATGGAAAGCCGCAAAAACAAAGAGTTATAAAGTTTCAAGCTATATTTTCGATGCAATAAAAATGCTGTTACCACCTGAGAATAAAACTGTATCACAATGGGCGGAAGAAAACAGGGTGCTTGACAGTCGCAGTAGTGATACCCCCGGCAAATGGAAAAACAATTTAACTCCGTATCTTATAGGCATTATGGATGCATTTAATAATTATGAAGTTGAAGAGATCGTATTCTGCAAACCTACGCAGGTAGGTGGCACAGAAGCAATGCAAAACATGATCGGGTATATCATAGCCCAGGAACCCGCACCGACAATGATTGTTTATCCTTCAGATGACTTAGGACAAGCGACTGTTGTCAATAGACTTCGTCCTATGGTTATGGCATCTCCGTCTTTGAAAAAACAGTTTTGGGAAAGAGCCAGTTCAAAGGATGAATTGCAGTTTGATAATATGTACATAGCAATTACAGGTGCAAATTCACCTTCTGATCTTGCTTCTCGTCCTATAAAAAACTTGTTTTTTGATGAAGTTGATAAATACCCCCATGCAACAAAAAAAGAAGCAGATCCTATCTCTCTTGGTCGTGAGCGTGTAAAGACTTTCAGAGGTAGCAAAGTTTTTATGACCTCAACACCGACAACTCGCACAGGACATATTTGGCGAAATCTTGAAGATTGCGATGTGGAATATCATTACTTCGTCCCATGTCCTCATTGTGGTGAGATGATTGAATTTAAGTTTTCGCAACTTATATGGCCGAGTAAAGAAAGTGATCTCAATGATATGGATAGGGCAGATTTAGCTGCTTATTATTGTCAGAAGTGCGGCGGTGAAATTACGGACCGCAATAAAAGCACGATGCTTAAACAAGGTGAGTGGCGAGAAGTCCGCCGTTCAGCTACAATCGGTAAAAAAGTTGGTTTTTGGCTCAATACACTTTACAGCCCGTTCACGGCATTTGCAGAGATAGCAAAGGAGTGGATGAGAGCAAAGCTTGATGTTGATGTTCGTCATAATTTTATTAATTCATGGCTTGCTGAACCTTGGGAAGACACCAAACAGAAAACAAGTGCAGATTTAGTGCTTGAACGTCAGACTGATTGTGAGATGTACACTGTTCCTGATTGGGCTGAATTTCTTACAGGTGGTGTCGATGTACAGGAATCCTCTTTATATTGGACCATACGAGCTTGGGGAAAACAGATTACAAGTCAGAATATTGCACATGGGCAAGTTTTCAGTTTTTCAGAAATTACAAGAATTATGAATCTTTCATATCAGAAAGCAGATGGTACAGCTTTTGTTGTACAACTTGCATTGATAGATTCGGGTGACCAAACAGATTTAGTCTATGACTTTGTTGCTGAAAATTCAGAGTGGGCTCTGCCATGCAAAGGCACTGACAAAATGCTCGCTCATTATAAAATCAGTAATGTTAATAAGACAAATTCAAGAGCTTACGGTATGCAGCTTGTTCTTGTTGACGGCGGAAAATATAAAGATATGATTGCATCCAGAATGAGGCGTGAGAACGGCTTAGGCAGTTGGATGGTTTATAAAGATTGTGACCGTGAATATGCAGAGCAGGTTACAGCAGAGCAAAAAGTTACTGAAAAAAGTGCAAACGGAAAAGAAACCACACGTTGGGTGCTCAAAAAAAGCCACGCAGATAATCACTATGGGGATGCGGAAGTTTATGCAACAGCTGCTGCTGACATACTCGGTGTACGCACTTTACACTTACAAGATGTATCTTCGGAACTTCCACCGCCTGCGATGCAAATTGAAGGAAAAAAAGCTTTAATCAGTGAAAATGATTTATGGATAAAAAACAGTAATAATGAGGAGTGGTTGTAACAGTGAATAATCTATTTGATTCGACACAGACAGATATTGAAATGTTGAACACGGTTAATGAGGCTATTACCGTCGTTATGGTATTAGGACAGTCTTATAAAATTGGTAGCAGAAGTGTAACAAAAGCAGATTTTGATAAGCTACGCTCTTTTAAGTTGGAGCTTGAGGCAAGAATTGCCGCAAGTAAAAGCAGCTCTTTATTCACCAATACATCCGTTGCAGTATTTGATACAAGATAAAGGAGCTTATTATGTCGATTATTGATTCAGTAGTTGCGTGGTTTTCTCCGCGAAGAGCCTGTGAACGTCAGGCGTGGCGTAATGAATATGAATTTTTACGTGCGAGCTATGACGCAGGCGGCTATGGCCGCAACAATGCACCTTGGCGAGTTTATAATGACAGTGCAGAAATGACGGACCGCAGCAGTAGAGATATTATAAGAGCGAGAGCGAGAGACCTTGAACGTAACAGTGATATGGCAAACGGAATTATCTCTGCGTTTGTCCGTAATGTTGTAGGTAAAGGCTATACACTTCAATGTAAAACTGAAAATGAAGATCTCAATGCTCAGATAGAAGAACTCTGGAATACTTGGACTAAAAAACAGCACTGTGATGTTACCGGAACTCAGTCTTTGAATCAGCTTTTAAAAATGGCCGTTCGTCGCAAAAAAGTTGACGGCGGCATTCTTTTTATCAAATGTTATACAGGCGGAAAAATCCCATTTCAGCTTCAAGCTATTGAGGTTGATGAATTATCTCTCGTAAATACCGCTCCACAGAAAAAAGGGAATAAGGTTATAAATGGGATTGAGTACGACCAATACAACAAACCAGTGGGGTTTTGGATTCAGCAATATTCTTTAGACGGTCTTATATCTGTTACCCCAAAATATTATCCTGCTGAAAAGGTCATTTATATTTTTGATAAAAAACGCCCCTCGCAGATAAGAGAAATTTCAGACCTCGCACCGACTCTCACAAGAGTAAGAGATGCAAATGAATTTATACAGGCTGTTTCAGTCAAAGAGCGAATAGCCGCCTGTATGGCTGTTTTTGTAAAAAGACAAGTACCTACACAAACAGGTTACGGCAGAGTTAACAGTGCATCGAATGATCCCCGCATGAGCTATTCCGGAAAATCTCTTTCTCCCGGTATGATTACAGAAATGAATCCCGGTGATGAGATTCAAGTAGTTGACCCTAAGAACGCATCAAGCGATGCTACTTCATTTTTGAAGACAGAACAACGACTTATGGGAGCAGGTCAAGGCTTGAGTTATGAAGCAACAAGCAGAGATATGTCTCAGGTCAACTACAGTTCTGCAAGACAAGGTTTGATTGAAGATGAATTAACTTATGATGAAGAAAAAGAATGGGTCAGACAGTTTCTTTCAGAGGTTTTTGAAACATTCTTAATTTCGGCAGTACTCGCTAAGGCGATTGATATCCCCGATTTTTGGGGCAATAAAGAAAAGTTTATGAAACATATCTGGGTAGAAAGTCCCCGCAAGTGGATTGATCCTGTTAAAGAAGCAAGTGCGAATAAAATCGCAATTGAAACAGGTCAGAAATCATTTAAGCAGATAGCTGCTGAAAGCGGTCTGGACTGGAAACAACAGATTGATGATGCAGTAGAAGTTGCTGAGTATTGTGCTCAAAAAAATATAAATATCGGAGGTGGTATATATGGGCAACTCAAAGCTGAAAAGTAACAACAATTTAACAAGATACTGCAGTTTTTCTGTCCGTGATGTTGAAGGAAACGGAAATGAGCGTAAAAGAATTTTAAGCTTCAGCTCTGATGCTCCGTACAAGCGTTGGTTTGGACTGGAAATTCTTGCACACGATGATGGTTGTGTTGACCTTTCAAGACTTAATGAGATCGGTGTTTTACTTTTTAATCACAATCGTGATTCCGTTGTCGGCAAAATTCTGCGTGCCTGGATTGAAGACGGTCGAGGCATGGCAGAAGTTGAATTTGACACTGACGAAGAATCAGAGCGAGTATATCAGAAGGTTGCAAATGGTACATTGAAAGGTGTATCGGTCGGTTATACCGTTGACAATTGGGAAGAGATTGCAAGCGGCAGCACTTCAAGCAACGGCAAATATGCAGGTCCGTGTTCTGTAGCTGTCAAGTGGACTCCTCTTG